>CAYXDZ010000096.1:0-7431 GCA_964463815.1 uncultured Verrucomicrobiota bacterium
GCGCTGTCGCTCACCGACAACGGGGTCAGCGCGGCGCAGGCGCTGCCCTTTACGTTCAACTATTACGGCCAGGACTACGCCGCCATTTATGTTTCCGCCAACGGCATGGTGGGCTTTGTGCCGGACGGTCTGGGTGCGCACAACAATGTCGATCTGCCCGGTGCGGCGCTGCCCAACGCCATGCTGTGTCCATGGTGGGATGACCTGGATCCCGGCGGTGGCGGCAGTGTTCATGTGGGGGTGACCGGCAGTTCGCCGGATCGTCGCGTCGTAGTCTCCTGGGTGGGTGTGCCGCATCGCAGTCCGGGCAAAAAAGCCTCCTTAACTTTCCAGGCGGTGCTGGAGGAAGCCACCCGGCGGATCGTGTTTCAATATCTGAACGTGGACGCCAGCCATAATCTCGGCGCGGGCAAAAGCGCGACCATCGGGGTCGAAAACCAGGCGGGTACGGTGGCCGCCCGCTATTCCTACAACGGCAGCACTCTGTTGCAGAACAACCAGGCCATCGCCTTCGTGCCGGCTTCGGCACCTGCAATGAGTGTCACTCCGACTGATGCCTTCGTGTCCGGCGGCCTCACTGGCGGTCCGTTCAGTCCGGGCAGTCAGGATTACACGGTAAGCAACACTGGCACGGCTGCGCTGAACTGGCAGGTCTCGGCGACCGTCAACTGGCTCTCCGTCAACCCCACCTCCGGCACCCTCGCGCCCGGTGCCAGCGCCACCGTGACCGTATCTTTGAACGACAACGCCAACAGCCTGCCCGCGGGCGCTCATGGGGACACACTCGCTTTTGCGAATCTCGACAACAGCGCGGGCAACACGACGCGCGCGGTCTCGTTAACGATCGAAGGCGTCGGTGTGCTGGCCGTCACGCCGGCGGATCATCTGAATGGCGCCGGCGTGGTGGGCGGCCCGTTCTCGCCGTCGAGCCAGGACTACGTGCTTACCAACTCCGGCGACGGCACCCTCGCCTGGGCTGTTTCCAAAACGGCGACCTGGATTTCACTTTCCGCCACGTCCGGCCAACTGCTCCCCGGGGCCAGTGCCACCGTCACTGTCTCCCTCAACGCGGCCGCCAATGAGCTGGTCGCCGGCACGTATGGGGACACCGTCACTTTCGCCAACCTCAGCAACGGGCAGGGCGACACGACCCGTTCCGTCGGCCTCACGGTCGAGCCGCCGCCGGGGGTGCTGGCGGTGGCCACATCCGATGGCTTGAGTGCCTCAGGCGTGAAGGGCGGACCCTTCACCCCCGGCAGCAAGACGTACGCGCTCTCCAACACCGGCGGCGCGAGCATCGACTGGATGGCCGCGAAGACCGCAAGCTGGCTCAGTCTTTCGGCCACCGGCGGGACGCTTGCGGCGGGCGCGAGCACGGAAATCACCGTGGCCTTCAACGCGGCGGCCAATGACCTGGTCGTCGGCAGCTACGCCGACACGGTGACGTTCGCCAACACCACCGACGGCAATGGCGACACCACGCGCGCGGTCTCGCTAACGGTCGAAGGCGTCGGTGTGCTGGCCGTCAGCCCGGCGGATCATCTGAATGCCTCCGGTGTGGTGGGCGGTCCCTTCTCGCCGTCGAGCCAGGACTACGTGCTCACCAACACCGGCGACGGCACCCTCGCCTGGTCTGTTTCCAAAACGGCGACTTGGATATCACTCTCCGCCACGTCCGGTCAATTGGTCCCCGGTGCCAGCGCCACCGTCACCGTCTCCCTGAACACGGCCGCCAACGATCTGGCCGCCGGCAGCTACGGCGACACGGTGAGTTTTGCAAACGTTACGAACGGTCAGGGCGACACCACCCGTTCGGTCGGCCTCACGGTCGAGCCGCCGCCGGGCGTGCTGGCGGTGGCTTCGTCCGACGGGTTGAACGCCTCGGGTGTGACGGGCGGACCATTCACGCCCGGCAGCAAGACCTACACGCTCTCCAACAGCGGCGGCACAAGCCTTGATTGGACGGCCGCCAAGACGGCCGGCTGGATTTCGCTGTCGGCCACCGGGGGGACACTGGCCGCCGGGGCGAGCGTGGAAGTGACGGTGTCATTCAACGCGGCGGCCAATGACCTGGCCGTCGGCAGCTACAGTGACACGGTCACGTTCGCCAACACCACCAGCGGCGACGGCAACACCACCCGCGCGGTGTCCCTGACCGTCAACCCCACGCCGGGCGAGCTTTCGCTGCTGTCCGTGGCGTCGTTCCAAACCAGCGGCTTCACCGCCGGACCGTTCGATCCGGAACAGCAAGTTTATGAGTTGAAGAATGACGGCGGCTCGGCGCTGGAGTGGTCCACGGGCAGTGAACAGACCTGGCTGGAGGCGAGTCCGTCAGGCGGCACGCTCGCCCCCGGCGAACAGGTGAGCGTGACCGTGCGCCTGGCCGCCGCCGCGATCGAGCTCGCCGCCGGCACATATCAGGGCGTGATGCGGTTCGTCGATGTGGCGGACGCGACGACCAACCACGACATCAGCGCCACGATCGAGGTGTACACCCGCGCGCGGTTACAGGTCGAACCGCAGACCGGCGAACCGGGCAGCTTCCTCCTGACCGTCACCGGACATCCCGGACACCAGTATGTCGTTGAGATGACCGGTGACTTGCAGCAATGGACGCCGGTGCATACGAACGTGCTGGATTTTCATGGGATATTCCAACACTCGCACAGCGAGCCGAGCCCGTCCGGCCTGCGCTCCTTCCGCGCGGTCTGGCAACCCTGAAACCCGGTTCACTTCCACGCGCCGCCGGCTGAATCCCCAAAACCCTGGAAGCGTGAGCGAGCGTGCCTGCGCGGGGCGGCCACTTGTTCGCAAACTCGATGGTCAGCAGAATTATCCAAGGCCGGAGCGTCGGGATCGGGCAATCCATTTGACACCGTGGCGGATAACGGCCTAAAACCCTGCGTCATCCAATTCCACGAATTTATGCACGCCCGCAATTCTTTTTGCCTCGCCCTGGCCGTCGCTGGTTCCGCCGCGCTCCTCCAGACCGGCTGCCAGACCGGCCCCAAACTGACCCCCGGACAACAACTTGTCATGAACGGCTACGTATATGTCGAACCTTTCGGCCAAACCAAGGACGGCCAGTCCGTCGAGATCTACACGCTCAAGAACGGCAACGGCCTGACGGCGAAGGTCATGACCTATGGCGCGACGCTGACCGAGATGCATGTGCCGGACAAGGCGGGCATCTTCGCCGACGTGACGCTGGGATTCAATGACCTGGAGTCTTACCTTAAGGGGCACCCCTTTTTCGGATCGATCGCCGGGCGCTACGCCAATCGCATCGCGGGCGGCAAGTTCACGCTCGACGGCCGGGATTATACGCTGGCGGTCAACAACGGCCCCAACTCCCTGCACGGCGGCTTGAAGGGTTTTGACAAGGTCGTCTGGCAGGCGCGGGAGATTCAGAATCCCCTCGGGCCTTCCGTCCGCTTCGAATACCTGAGTCCGGACGGCGAGGAAGGTTACCCTGGCAACCTCCGTGTCGTGGTCGTTTACACGCTGACCAACGACAACGAGCTGCGCATCGACTATGGGGCGGAGACCGACAAGCCCACGGTCGTGAATCTGACCAACCACGCCTACTGGAATCTGGCCGGGGAAGGCAACGGCACGATCCTCGATCATCACCTGCAGATCTTCGCGACGCAGTTCACGCCGGTGGACAACACCAGCATTCCGACCGGTGAATTGCAGAACGTGGAAGGCACGGCCATGGATTTCATGAAGCCGCACTCCGTCGGGGCGCGGATCGCCAACGCACCGAACGGCAATGGCTATGACCATAACTTCGTGCTGCGCAAGACCGGCCAGCGCACGCTGGATCTGGCGGCGGTTTTGAAGGACCCGAAAAGCGGCCGGGTAATGCAGGTGTTCACCAGCGAGCCGGGCGTGCAGCTTTACACCGCGAACTACCTTGATGGCTCGCTTACCGGCAAGAGCGGCGGCAAGTACGTGAAACACGGCGCGCTCTGCCTCGAAACCCAGCACTTCCCGGACAGCCCGAACAAGCCGAACTTCCCCAGCACGGTCCTGCGGCCCGGACAGCAGTATATTCAGACCACCGTGCATCGCTTCCTCGCGAAATAAAACCTTCGCCTGTTGATTGAATCCATTCCGGCCGCGTCTTCGGACGCGGCCTTTTTCGTGCCGACTAAGTGCTAGGCAGCCCCGGCCCGCCCCGGTATGGTCCGGCCCGCTTTCCGCTGGAAATAAACGACGGGAAGAGCAGCCCAAGCATGAAAGTTTCACTGAACTGGCTCCGACAATACGTTGATTTCAATTGGTCGCCCGAAGAACTCGCCGAGCGCTTGACGCTGCTCGGGCTTGAAGTCGAGGGCGTCGAGAAACGCGGAGGCGAATTCGAGGGCATTGTCGTGGCCGAGGTGCTCACCCGCGAGAAACATCCCAACGCGGACAAGCTTTCGCTCTGTCGGGTCAATGACGGTCGCGGTGAGCGGCAGATTGTCTGCGGTGCGCAAAACTTCCAGGCGGGCGACAAGGTGCCGCTCATTCTGCCGGGCGCTTCGTTGCCGTTGAAGCCTGGTGACAAGGAGCCGTTCACCATCAAGGTGGGCAAGATTCGCGGCGTGGAATCGCACGGCATGATGTGCTCGCCGCAGGAACTGGGCCTGCCGGACGAAGTGGACGGGTTGCTGATCCTGCGCGCGGACGCCCCGGTCGGGCAGCCGTTCGCCGAGCACCTCGGCCGCACCGGCTCGGATGTCATCTATGATCTGGAAGTCACACCGAACCGGCCGGATTTGAACAGCGTCATCGGCATCGCGCGCGAGATCGCGGCGGTCACCGGCAATCTCCTGAAACTGCCCGCGAACGAAGTGGCTGAGGCGGGCGGTTCGTCCGCTGACGCCGTGACCGTGCGGGTTGACGCGCCGGACCTCTGCCCGCGTTACACCGCCCGCGTGGTGAAGGGTGTGAAGATCGGACCGAGCCCGGCCTGGTTGCGCGAGACCTTGGAGAAGGTCGGCATTCGCAGCATCAACAACGTGGTCGATGTGACGAACTACGTGATGCTGGAGTGCGGTCAACCGCTGCACGCCTTCGACTATCATTTGATCGGCAAGGCCGCCGACGGCAAACCAACGGTCGTCGTGCGGCGCGCTCAAGCCGGTGAAAAATTCACCACGCTGGATGGCCAGGAACACGAGCTGGGCGGCGAAGAACTGTTGATCGCGGACGCGCACAAAGGCATCGCGCTGGCCGGTGTCATGGGCGGATTGAACACCGAGATTCAGCCGCAGACCGTGGATGTCTTGATCGAGAGCGCGTGCTTCAACGCGAGCAGCGTGCGGCGCACTTCCAAGGCGCTCGGTCTGCGCACCGACGCTTCCTACCGTTTCGAGCGGGGCTCCGACATCGGCATCTGCGACTGGGCCAGCCGGCGCGCGGCGCAATTGATCGTGCAGACCGCCGGCGGCGAGCTGTTGTCCGGGTTGGTGGACGCCTGCCCGAATCCTGTCGCCCGCAAGCAGATCAAACTGCGTTTTGCGCAAACCAACCAACTGCTGGGCGTTGAGTGCCCGGCGAGCGAACAGCTTGGCAGCCTGCAAAAGCTCGGGCTGGAACTCGTTGAGGAAGCGGAAGCGGCCAGCGCCACCTTCGCGATTCCCACCTGGCGTGTGGACCTGAAACGTGAGGTGGACTTGATCGAGGAAGTGGCCCGGCTTTACGGCGTGGATCGCATTCCCGCCACCCCGCCGCGCGGTGCGCTCGGCAGCAACGCGTTCGATGCGACCTACGATTTGCACTCCGAAGTGCGCCGTTTGCTGACCGGGCTGGGTTTGAATGAAGCGCAGGGACAGACGCTCATCGCGGACACGGCGGCAGCGTTGGCCGCCTCCCCGGAGGTGATCGTTTCGCTGGCCAACCCCTTGAGCAGCGACATGAACACGCTTCGTCCCAGCCTGCTGCCGGGGCTGCTGGAAATGCTGCGTCACAACGCGCATCGCAAGGAACACGACGTCGCGCTGTTTGAAATCGGCCGCGTTTTTCGTCTGCGGCAAGGCCGGCCCACCGAGGAGCGACGGGTGGCGATCGCCCTGACGGGTGCGCGCAACCCGGATTTCTGGACAGGCGACAAAGTGAAGCTGGACGCGAGCGACCTCAAGGGCATCGTCGAGGAGCTCATGGAGCGGATCGGCGTGCGGGGAGTTGCCTATGCGCGGCGCGAGGCTCCGACCAGCTTGTTCGTGGAAAGCGCCGAGGCCAAACTCGGCGGCAAATTGTGGCTGGGTGAGCTGGGCCAGCTATCGCCCTTGATCGCACGCAAGCTGGATCTGCGTGATCCGGTTTTCCTGGCCGAGTTTGATTTGGATCAGTTGCTGGCCCGCCGAGGTGCCACCGGGAGCTTCAAGCCGCTGCCCTCCTTCCCGGCCAGCGCCCGCGATGTCGCGCTGGTGGTGCCGGAGGGAATCACGCACGACCAGGTTCTGCAGGCGGTGAAAAAGAGCCGGGCGGAATTCCTGGAAACAGTCGAGTTGTTCGACGTGTTTCGGGGGCGCAACATTGCCGAGGGTTCCAAGAGCCTCGCGTATGCCTTTACCTACCGTCACGCCGAACGGACCTTGCGGGAGGACGAGGTGAACGCGAGCCACGCGAAAGTGATCGCCGCCTTGCGCCACGACCTGGGTGCCGTAATCCGTGACCAGTAGCCGCCAAAGCCGTTGCCAAGGCGAATAGTGTCCGCTAACAATTCGCGCATAGCGGGGCGGCTGACCGGAGCCTTTCCGGAACCGGCGGTGGTGATGTCGTCCGGTTGTTGATCCGCCGGTAATACCGCTGGGCATGAAAAAAATCCTGGTCATTGAAGACACGTCGGCGATGCGTGATCTCATCGTCGATACCCTCTCCGCGCACGGCTATGAATGCCTGTCCGCAGAAGACGGCCTCGCCGGCGTGGAGGCCGCGCGCCGGCTGCTACCCGATCTGGTCATCTGTGACATTCACATGCCGCGGATGGATGGTTACGGGGTGCTGGAGGCGATTCGCAGCGAGGCTTCGATGTCCACCACGCCCTTCATTTTTCTCACGGGAGCGGCGGAGCGGGTGAACATCCGGCGCGGCATGGAGCTGGGGGCGGATGACTACCTCACCAAGCCTTTTTCCATCCAGGAGCTCATCGCTTCGGTGACCGCGCAGTTTGAGAAGCAGGCCACCATCCAGCGCCAGGCCGACCAACGGCTCGAGGAACTGCGTGGCAACATCACCATGGCGCTGCCCCACGAGTTGCGCACGCCGCTCAACGGCATTCTCGGACTTGCCTCGATGCTGCTCGAGGACGGCGAATCCATGTCGCCCCACGAGGTGCGCGAGAACCTCCAGTTCATTCACCAGTCCGCCAACCGCCTCCACCGGTTGATCGAGAACTTCCTCGTTTATTCGCAGATCGAGCTGATGCTGCGCGATCCC
>CAYXDZ010000096.1:7531-10276 GCA_964463815.1 uncultured Verrucomicrobiota bacterium
GCGGGCAATGTGAGTTGAAAGCGCCGGCGGGCCGTGCGGTTGGTCGCCATCGGCGACCAGTCCGTCAACGTGGTGGAAGTGAGCACGCGAAAATCCCGACCCGGTTCCACCGCGAACTTGAATTGTGCGGAGTCCGGGGCCACGCGGGCGCTCGTCAGGAAATTCGGCGGCGAGAGCTTGAGCGTTCCGTCGGCATTCACTTCGGCCAGGCAGAACCGGTCATACTGGTCGTACTGGCTGAAGGCACCGCCCAGGAAAATATCACCATTCGCCCGGGGCAGGACCGCGTACACGGCGTCATTCGCGCCCGTCTCCGGTGCGAAGCCCGGGTCCAGCGAGCCGTTGGCGTTCAACCGGGCGATTCCGGCGCGCGGCACGCCGTCGAACGAGGTGAAAAACCCGGCGATCAGGAATTTCCCGTCCGTCAGGCGGACCAGGTGCAGCACCCAGTCATTGGCACCGAGGCCCACGTTGAACGAGTTGTCCAGGGTGCCGTTGGCGTTCAGCCGGGCCACGGTAGCCGAGCCGGTGGGGTTACCGTTGATGCCGCGGAAGTTGCCGCAGATCATGATCTTGTTGTCCGGCACCACCACGATGTCGGAAACCAGGTTCAGGAAGATGTCACCCACCGAGACTTGGAAACTCGTGTCGCGTGTCCCCGTGAGGTCAAACCGCATGAGCGAGTTGGTGACGTTCGCACCGGTACCGCCGACCGTGCCGCCGACCAGAATGCCGTTGTCGTGCCGGCGCGCAACATACCCGAAGAAAGAGGGTGGCGTCACGGCGTTGAAGGAGTTGTCCGGCGTGCCGTTCGCCAGCAGGACGGCGACATCGGAGCGGTCGGCTCCGTTGAAGGTGCTGAAGCCACCAGCGATCAGGATGCGGTCATCCGCGAGCACCTCGATCGAGGTGATGCGCTCGTCGGCCCCCGTGCCGGGGGTGAAGGCGGGATCCAGCGAGCCGTTGTCCAGCACGCGCGCCAGATGCGGGCTCGGAGTGCCGTTGAAGTCTTGGAAATCACCGGCGAGCAAAATGCGGTCATCAGTCTGCGCCGCGAGCGCCCACACCCGTCCATCCGGACCGCTGCCGGTATTGAAGCTGGGGTCGAGTTCTCCGCTGGTTTGCAGCCGGACCAGATGGTTTTTCAGTTCACCGTTGTAGGTGCGGAACAGACCGCCCGCCACCAGGCCGCCCGTGCTGTTGGTGACCAGGGTGTAAACTCCTTGCGCGGTGTTCGTGCCGGCGGCTCCCCAACCGGGGGCCGTCGGTTCGTCGTTGTCGGCGATGGTCACCGTGACTTCCGCCGGACTGCCCATCGTCAGGTTGACCGGGTCGCTGAGCGTGATCTTGAACTGGCGGTCACTCTGAAACCGGGCATTGTCGAAAATCTGCACGATAAGAGACACGGCCGTCTCGCCCGTGGCGAAGGTGTACGTGGTCTGCACCGGATGAAAATCAACCCCCGCGACCGCTGTGTCGGCGACCGTTTGAATGGTCACCCCCGGGCCCGCCTCCGCCGTGGTTCGCTCCAGGCCGATGAAGGCGATCCCGACCCCCTCGGAAATCGTCACCTGCGCGCTTTGAAAGCGGATGATGCCGTCCTGGGCCTGGCTTTGCACGACCGCCAAAAGGCTGATCACTGTGAAAGCCGCCAGCCAGCCGGCGCTGTTTGATCGGAGTGAATGACGGTGATGAATGGAGCGGGTAACCAGTGTTTTCATGGAAAGCTTTGGGCTCGATGGCGCCGCGATCAGCAGGATTTCTTCCGTTCGCATGGCGCGGATTGCACCCGCCAGACAAGACAGGTTTCCGACGCGGATGTCAGCTTGAATCGTTCGCCGATGCGGAGCCCCTCGACCCAGAAGATCTCGCCGGTTGCGGTGGTGGCGATGACCCGTCGGCGTCGCTCCGCCGCCGCCACCCGCGTGTTGGTGAACAGGTTTTGCAGCTTGACGGGGCGTTTCATGCCAATCGGTTGAAAGCGGTCACCGGGCTGCCAGTGCCGGAGATTGATCGTCCCGCCAATGCTGGCCGCATCAAAGATCTCCTGTCCGGCCGGAAACTTGGTCCGCCGAAAACGCCGCCGCAGCGACCAGTCCACCTGGACCGAACCAAAGCGGTAGCCGCCGCTGGATCCGTGCAACTCGAGCGTGTGCATGGTGGCCTTAAATTCCGGCTTCGTCGCGGCATGGATTCGCACCCGGCCCGCTTCGTCGCGCGAGATGAATTGGTTGCCCGGTGTGTTGATGATCACTCCGGCGTCTTCGCGCAGGCGCTCGATCACTTGGGAGTCGAACGCGAGCCGAAGTTTTTCGAGTTGGAGCGCCAGCACACTGCGTTGCAGGGCCGGGTGACAACTTGCGAACGCGGGCCGGCGCGTGTCCGGTGCGGCCAAGAATTCTTCCGCCTGGGCGCGCAACCAGTCCGCTTCGTCCGCCAGGGTTTTCATGGTCCGCAAGACCACCGTCGAGGCGGCCGAAGAAAAGCGGGTGGTGAGCAGCGGCAGGAGTTCATGCCGGACCTGGTTGCGCAGAAAGCGCGGGTCACGATTGCTCGCGTCCTCGCGATACGCCACGCCCTCGGTCGTGGCCCAGGCGGCCAGCTCCGCGCGCCGCAAATCCAGGAACGGCCGGATCAACCACGCGTTGAGCGGCGGGCCATGCCGGGTGCGCGGGCGCATGCCGCCCAGCCCCAGGCTTCCGGCCCCGCGCAGCAGGCGCACGAAAAACAGTTCGACCTGATCGT
>CAYXDZ010000097.1:0-10209 GCA_964463815.1 uncultured Verrucomicrobiota bacterium
CGCGTGCCTTGGTTGGCGTGTCGAGTGCGATAGAAAGTGAGATTGCTGTGATTGTTCAACATGAAAACATGAAGCGAACCTGCGGTTCCGTCCGCAGTAGCCTACCGGCGCTGGCGAGACTGGTAACGGTCTGGTCAGAAGCCGCCGGGACAACCTTCTCCATCCTCCAGATACGCAGGCCCGCCGTGAGGCGGACCTCGCGACCGCGAGCGTCCATGCGGTCGGGAGAACAGGCTGGATGAAACGCCCAACACAAGTGAACTGTTTCAGGCACCGTAACAACCAAGGAGCCAAAGACGCTGACAGGCTCCGGCCAAAACGGCAACGCAGTCGGCTGCTCCCGCCTCGCAACGGGACACACGGACGCCAAAGACTGCCGGTGTAACAGACAGGGGCTAATTCATTCGTGTCAATGCAATCCAACCTAGTAAACCCGACATTCCGCCCCGGCTCCGGGGCAGGCGCGTCCGCAAGGAACGCTGACGGAGTGGCGGGCAGAGGAGACTGGAGAAAGCGAAGGCCGTTCTGTAATGGAGCGGATAGGGATGACCTCATCCCGCTGCGCAAGCAGGCCCACTTCCAGTTGGTCGCTCGTGACGAGAAAGCTCGTGGAACCTTCACAGGAGGAAATCGCAAATGAACGCGGCGCAAACCGCGTGTGCGTCCTCCGGCAAGACAAACGCTTGGGAACAGATTGACTGGACTCAATGCGAACGTCAGGTCCGAAGGCTGCAAGCGCGCATCGTCAAGGCCACTCAGGAAGGCCGCTGGCACAAGGTGAAAGCCTTGCAACGGCTGCTGACCTGCTCGTTTTCCGGCAAAGCCTTGGCCGTGAAACGGGTGACGGACAATCAAGGCAGACATACGCCGGGGGTGGATGGAGTTCGATGGAGAACCCCGGCGTCCAAACACAAAGCCATCGGCACGCTGCGGCGGCGCGGGTATCACCCGCAACCATTGCGGCGCGTCCGCATTCCGAAAGCCAACGGGAAAACAAGGCCGCTCGGCATTCCAACGATGAAAGACCGCGCCATGCAAGCACTGCATCTGCTGGCGCTGCTTCCCGTCGCGGAAACCACGGCGGACAAGAACTCCTATGGTTTTCGTCCTGGCCGAAGCACGGCCGACGCCACGCAGCAATGCTTCCTGATGCTGTCCCGCAAGGACTGCGCGACGTGGGTGCTGGAGGGCGACATTCGCGGATGTTTTGACAACATCAATCACGAATGGATGCTCCACCATGTCCCCACCGACAGGAAAGTGTTGCGGCAATGGCTCCAAGCCGGGTTCGTGGAAAACCGAATCCTCTTCCCCACCGAGGCGGGCACGCCACAAGGCGGAATCATTTCGCCCACGCTGGCCAACCTGACACTCGACGGATTGGAGCAACTGCTCAAGGAGGAGTTTCCTCCGCAGCAGTTGCCCCGTCCCAAAGTGAACCTCATCCGATACGCGGACGACTTCATCATCACCGGCAGCACCAAGGAACTGCTGGAAAACGAAGTCAAACCACTGGTCGAGCAGTTCCTGAACGACCGGGGTTTGCAGCTCTCGCCCGAGAAAACCTGCGTCACGCACATCGAAACCGGATTCGACTTCCTCGGCCAAAACTTCCGCAAATTCAGCGGCACGCTGCTCGCCCAGCCCTCCAAGAAAAACACGCACGCCCTCTTGGACAAGGTGCGGCAGATGGTGCGCCGCCAGCGTGGAATCAGCCAGACCCTCCTGATCCGGCAACTCAACCCCGTCCTGCGGGGCTGGGCCTGTCATCACCGCCATGTCGCGGCGACCCGGACCTACAAAAAGGTGGAATGGGCAGTGTGGCACAGCCTCCTGCGGTGGGGCAAACACCGGCACTCCAACAAAAGCAGCCATTGGGTGATGCAGAAGTATTGGCGTCACCTCAACGGCAGAAACGAGTTCACCGCCGACACCGGCCAACGGACACCCGACGGACAAATCATCTGGAAGAAGTTGTATAAAACAACCGACACCAGAATCCGGCGGCATCCGAAAATCCGGGGCGAGGCGAACCCGTTCGCGCCCAGTTGGCGGGCCTACTTTGAAGACCGTGCGTTCTTCAAAAAGTTCGGCATTCATCGCACCGAGGCTGGATTGAAACCCGTCAAGTAAGCCGGCTCCGCCCGACAGGCGGGGCTTGGCAGCGGCTTGAGCCGGATGAGAGGAAACCATCATGTCCGGTTCTGAGGGGAGGGAGTGGCAGCAATGTCACTCCCTTACCCGACGAGTTCATTTTGAGGTTCATTTTAATACTTCGGCTCCATCCAATGAATCTCTGAATTTGGATGCTCGACCAGCAGGAACCGGTCGTCGCCCTTCCGGACCAGCCGGGAGCGCAGGAGCATTGTCGAGGGCCACTCGTCGTCCTCGCCGATGGCCAGGTAGTGGGTGATGCCGGAATACCCTTCACCATGTATCCGAAAAAAACCGGGCGCCTCCCGGCCCAGGGTCTCCAGATTGCGCGGGTGGCTCCACCAATGGGAATAATCGTAATGGGCGTGCCGTCCTGCGAACTCCCGGTCCAGGTGAGGCAGCAGCAGGACGCGCCAGCTATGGATGGGACCGCCGGGCTCGGGTTGATGCCGTGTGGGCGGGAAAGCTCCATGCTCCTCATGGTAGCGGAGCAGCGCCATTTCAAGTTGGGCAAATCTGCTTTGCGACCGCAGGACTTCAGCGGCACGCCCGCCGAGCCAAAACGCCCCGACGGGGAGACCGACCAGGCAGACCCACAGCAACACGGTTTTCCACGGGCTTGGAGTCTTCATGACAAGCGGTTTATTCGCACTCATAACGCGATTCTGATCATTGACTGGCGGCATCCATCCACCAACGTGCCGGCCCTGGGCGGAACGCCCGGAGCGAGGCTCCAGCTAATACTTTGGTTCCCTCCAATGAATCATCAAACCGGGCAGCTCGACCAGCAGGAACCGGTCGTCACCCTTCTCCACCAGATAAGCTCTCAGGGGCTTTTTGCCGTGGCGATGCCTCAAGGCTCCGTTCGAAGGCCACTTGTCACCCTCGCCGATGGTGAGGTAGTCAGCCCAATAACTCCTGCCATCCTTGATGCTGAAATAGTCGAAGTCCGGCATGTTTTCCAAAGCCTGCAAATTGTTTGAGCTGTTATACGCTTGGGAGAAATCGTAGGCGGCAAAGCGTTCTTTGAAGCTCGCGCCCGCGTGGGGCAGCAGCAGAATGCGCCAGCTATGGACGGGACCGCCGGGTTCAACCTGGTACTTCGTGGGCGGGAAAGCCCCGTGTTCCTCATGATAAAGGAGCAACATCCTTTCGATCTGCCGAAATTTTGCGTGGGACCAAAATTCCTCGTTGACGCGTTCGGCTTCCAAGGCACGCCCTTTCAGCCACCACGCCCCGAGGGGAAGGCCGACGAATCCGGCGAGGCAAACCCCCAGCAGCACGGTATTCCACCGGCAAGGCGTCTTCATGAACGCCAACGTTCGCCCTTGGTCGATGACCTCCGCCTCAGCCCGGTTTCCATTTTCCACCGTCATTTTGCTTGAGCTGCGTCCGCTAATACCTTGGCTCCATCCAGTGAACCTGCGAATCAGGATCATCAATCAGCAGGAACCGGTCTTTGCCCTCCTTAAGCATCAGAGCTCTCAGGGGCTTTTTCGAGGGCCATTCATCGTCCTCCCCGATGGCAAGGATGGTGGCGATGTCACTATTATCGCTATCACGTTTCGACCTGAAAAACCGCCCCGGCCAAACGCCACCCAAAACCTGCAAATTGTGCGGGCTGTTCCACTCCTGGGAGAAATCATAGCCTTCAGGTCCCCCGATTGAGTAGGGCACCACCAGGACACGCCAGCTATGGATTGGTCCACCGGCTACAGGTTGGTACTTGGTTGGCGGAAAAACCCCATGTTCGTGATGATAGCCCTGCGGTCCTAATGCTACTTGGTAAGCATTGCTTGATATGTCCCAAGCACGGTACCCGTCTTCAGAGAAACGCCATCCCAGCCAAAACGCCCCGAGGCAGAGGCCGCCGTAAGCAATGATACCGACCCGCAACAACACGGTTTTCAATGAGCCTCTCATTTGGTATCACCTCCATGCCACCACTCCCCGTCGGCATCCACACCGCATCCCCCTTGTCCTGAAATGCCCACAATGTCCAATCCCGCTGCCTGTGCAGCAGCCTTTGTTTCATCAGCTAGGCAATTCGAGCCGGAGTCATCGTCGCCGCCACACATGATGGCACTACAGCCAGCCGGCCAGGAGTAATTATTAAGTGTTCCAGTTGGAGAATCATTGGCGTTGAAATGAAAAACGGCGGTGAAGTCGTCCGGACATTTCACAACCAAGATGCTGCATGTTTTCCCCCCACGGCTGCCACAAGCTGAAGATGGTGGATAAACCCGGTGGTGGCTGTTCGGCACACCTGTCTCGTTTATTTGTCCAGGATGATACCCTGGCATTAATGGAAATTCTTCTAAGGGTTTAATGTCGCCGGGTAATCCGGTGGCCCGATCATTTTTGGAACTACAGCCGCTTGACCCTCGGGGGAAGCGCCGTTGCACATTCTCTCCTCCATCGCCAGGCTTGGGAAATGGCCTGGAGCGAGGCGGCCAGTTTCCGGGTTTAGGCAGCCCATGAGGGGCAAGCCAATTGCCGTTTTCATCCAAATATTCGCCAAACGATTGGAGGCCCAACTGGTCCACCTCATTGATGGCAGCATTGCGAACATAGGCGAAAAGATTCACACCGGCTTGGTATCCAATTGGATCCCTGCTACTCCAGCGCCCCAGTTTGGGATGAAGATAGCGGAACCGAACCTGGTAAAGCCCGGTGTTCGCATCATAGCGATAGGCCCCGTAGAGCGTCTCCCAGCCGTAACCGGAACTGGCGCTCCCGAAGCTGGCGTTCATGAATCGGGGCGACCCGAACCCGTCGTAGCCGTAGCGCTCCACCACCGTCCCGGACGTGTTCACGATGGCCGTCACGCTGTAGTAGTCGTGCAGCGCGTACAGCCGCTCGCTGCTCTTCTGCCGCAGCACCAAATCATCCAGATACCGCAGGCCCCACACGAACGAACGCTCGGCGGTCGTCCCGGCATTTAAGCGTTCCTCGATCACCTGCCACCATCGCGAGTAGTAATAATGCCGGGTGTCGCTGCCCACCAGTGAGGTGGTCCGTCGAAAGAACCCATCATACCGGTAGGTGGCCACCAGCGCGCCACCGGTCGTGTTGTTCACCTGCACCAGCCGGTTCCACGCGTCATACTTGAGCGTGTAACCACTGCCCAAACTCAACGGTTGGGGGAACTGCGTCAGGTTCCCGTTGCCATCGTGCGTCGGCGCGGGCCAGGCCGTCCCGCTCGCCGTCGAGATGCCCGTGATCTCGTTGGCCACGTTGTGCGTCCGGTTCTGGTTCAGCGTGGTCGTGCCGGCGGCCTTGGTGATGTAGGCCGAGGAACTCCCCCGCCAGTTGCCGGTCTCGTCGTAGTTCCAGTCCTCCTCCCACGACGGCGTGCCGCTGATGCCGGTCTTCGTCCCGTTCAGCGTCCCCCGGTCCAGGGTCTTGACCTGGAACAGCCCGTCATACGTGTAGTACTCATCCTGCCCGGTCCCGGCCACCGTGTTCTGCCGCCACAACCGGTTGTTCGCCCGGTTGAAGCCATATTTCACCCGCTCGCGGTCGGCCGGGGTGCCCCCGTAATACTGCCAGAGCACGTCGATCACCCGGTCGTACCGGTCCCAGCCATCATACGGGTAGTTGCCGCTGCCGGAGACGAGGTTCCATTTCACGTCGGGCTGTTGGTAGTCCGCCACCACGGTGCGGTCCAGCCCGAGGTGGCTGTACTCGGTCACCACCGTGCCGTTCCATTTCAACTGCTTGACCCGGCTGAGCACGTCATCCTGGCTGCTGGCCGCGCCGTAAAGGAATTCCACCGCGTTGGTGTTGGTCGGATGGGTGAGCTTCTTGAGGCGGGTGTGGTTGGCCGAGCCGTTCTCGTAGTCATAGACCACCTTGGGCGTCGAGCCGGTCACCGGACCGCCATGCTCCTGCCGTTCCTCAACCACCTGGCCCCACTCGTTGTACACCCACTCGACCTCGTCGCTCGGGTAGCCGCCGGTGGTGTGCTGCGACCGCACCTTGGTCAAGCCCATCGGGCCGTACACGGCGCTGATCGCCCGGATCGTCCCGTCCACCCCGGAGCCTAGCGTCGCAACGTAATCCTCCACGAACCGCCCGGCGTTATCATGCGAAACTACATGCACGTTGCCGTTCTGGTCGGTCACCTTGATCACTTCGTCCTGCCGGTTGTAGCCGTAACTGACCCGGTCGCTGCCCGAGGCCGAGTCGGGCAGGATCTTCTGATACACCAGGTCGTTGTTGTAGAACTCCGAACCATTGGAAGGGGTCACCCCGTACACCCATTCGGTGGTCTGGTTGCCGGTCGTGGCATTCCACGCGATCAGCTTCTTCATCTGGCCGTCGGCGTTGTATTCGAACTGCGTCGTCCGCGTGGGGCTGCCGCCCGAGTTCTCGACCTGCTTGGTCAGCCGTCCGGCGTCGTCGTATTCGAAGGTGTCGGTCTTTGTGCCGGTGCCCGGGGCCGCCGCCACCACGGTGAGCACGCTGCTCAGTTCCCCGCGCACATTGTACTCGCGCCGGGTCTGCTGCGCCTCCGTCGAATAGCCCGGCGGAGCGGCCGGCCGGGACCAGGACCAGGTGGTGGGCGTGCCGTTGGTGCCGTAGTTCACGTCGGCCGTCAGCCGGTCGATCTCGTCGTAATACAGCGCCCGGCAGATGACCCGTGCCTGGTGCGTTGAGGTCGTGGGCGTCTGCAGCTCGCCCAGGTTCGCGGCGGCGGTGGTGTGATACCGCTCGCGCGTGATCACCTGCAGCAGGTTGTCCAGATCATCATACCCGTACTCGGTCTGGCGCATGACCACATTGTTGCTCACGTTCTTGATCTGCGCAAACGTCGAGTCCGTCCCATAAGCCTCGAACACCTTCACCACCCGGCGCAGGTTGTCGTACTGGGTTTTCTTGAAGCCCTGGCTGCCGGGCTGCGCCTCCTTGATCCGGTTGCCCGCCTCGTCGTACCAGAAGTTGGCCGTCAGGGTCTGCGCCCCGCTGGCCGGATAGGTGATCTGCTGATACAGGTGGCCCCGTTTGTCGAACTTGAACTCCCGCTTGGTCACCAGATTGCCCGAGACACTGCCCTCGCGCCGTTCGTTCACGGTCACCCGGGAGAGGTTGTCATACGTGACCTTGGTGAAGATGTTTTCCGGGGAACTCGCCATGACGCGCGTGGTGGTCTCCCGCCGGTCGCGCCAGTCGTACGTGAAGTTCGTCACCCGGCTGCTGCTGGCATTCACCCAGTCGGTGCGCTTGGTCTGGTTGCCGTCGCCGCCCGCGCTGCCGCCGTCCCATTCGAGTTCCTGGACTTTCACCAGGTTGGAGGAACCGGCCGCCGGATTGGCGTCGGTCGCCCCGGTGTCGTCGGTTCCCACCCAGGTGCTGAGCACATGGCCCCGCGCGTCATACACCATCCGGCGGATGGTCGAGCCGGGCGACTTGATCCGGTTCAAATCCCGCGAGGTCGAATAGCCGAAATCGGTCTGGTTGTAGTTCGTGCCGCTGCTGCCGCTCCCGGAACCGGGGATGGCAAAATACTCGCGCCGGTAAATGAGCTGGGAGAGGTTGTTGTACCCCATGACCTGCCAGCGCACCCAGTTGCCCTGCGGGAAACTGGTCGAGCTCGTCAGGGGTCCGCTCACGGTGACCGAGGTGCCGTCCCGCGCCTGGCGCACCTCGATCTGCCGGTTCGCCCGGTCGAACTTGTAGATCGTCGCCGGATTGAACCGCGTGGTGACCCCGCTCACGATGTAACCCCGCGCCTCGCGCCGCTCGAAGTTCTGGTCGTCGTACACGATCCATTTGACGTACTGCTTCGTGCCGATCGTCCGGGTGACCTTGGTGACCCGCCCCAGCTTGTCGTACTCGTAATCGACCGGGATGTAGGTGCTCGCGTTGAGGTAGTTGCGCAGTTCCCGCATCAACATGCCCTGCGGCACGTTCCACTCGTACACCGTCACCACCCCCCTGCCGTCGGTGTGCTTGACCGGATACCCGTAGGCATCGAACTCCTCGATGACGGTGTTCGTCACGTTCGCCCCGTTCTGCGCCGTGGGCACCGCCGGCACCGTGGTGGTCTTCTTCGTCACCTGGTTGTTGTGAAACTCGTAGGCGAAGGTCGTCACCGCCTGGTTCGCCGCGTTCGTCTGGTCCGTCTCGGTGAGATACTGGATCTTCTTCGTGATCACATACACGGTGCCGTTGGCATCGGATTCACTGGCCCACTCCAGCTCCTCCTGCTTCACCAGCGTGCCGCTGTAGCCCTTCTTGAAGCCGGCGTACTGGAGCTGGCCGGGGGCCGGGCCGGAGGCGTAATACGCCCGGACCAGGAACAGCCCGGTCGAGGCATTCTTGGTCACGGAGAGCGCCCCGTCGCCGGTCTGGGAATACCCGGTGATGCCGGAGGGTTTGCCCTGCAGGGTCACCCGGCCTTCGGAGTCGTATTCGTAATAGTCGTACCAGTGGTTCGAGCCGGACTGCACGTCGCGCAGCAGCACCTCCCCCATGAAGTTGGTGTACACGGTGATGACCTTGCCCGATTCGGCCTTCGTCTCGACCGTCTTGTTCTGCCATTCGTTGTAGCTGGTCTGCTCGGTGCCGCCCCGCTTGGTGTAGGCGAACGTGCTCGTCAGCGAGCCGGTGCCATAACCGTAGCGCCGCTCCTTGCTGACCCGCTGGGAGCCGTCGTACTCGAAGTAGTAATCGGCAAAGTCCCGCAACTGCGTGTCGGTGGCATTCTCCGGCAGCGTGGGGTTCAGGGCGTCCTTGGCCCGCTGGTAGGCTTCCGGGCCGAGCACGAACTTGAGGCCGTGCTTGAACCCCGTGCCGCTCGCCTCCGTGTAATAGCGGTAGTACGAGGTCTTGAGCGTCGTCCAGGTGGGCGACGAGCCGGTGCAGCCACCCGTGCAAACCTGGACGCTGGCAAACTTGAGATCCCCGACGCTGCCCTTTCCCGATTCATTGGACTCGTAGGGATCATACTTGGTCTTGCGCACGGACGTGTCGCCCGTGTCCGGATCGGTAAAGCTCAAGACGGACCCGGTCATGAACGGGATGCCGCCCACGGTGCCGTATTGATATTCCTTTTGCGGGGTGTTTGAGCCGCCTGGACAGCCGCCGCTGGTGGTTCCCGCGCCGTCCCCTGCGGTGATTTTGGCGGGGCACATGGTTTCCTTGGTGATGTTGCCATTGCCGTCGAGGGTGTAATCCCACTCCGTGCCGCTCGCGCTCGTGCGCCCAATCGTCTGGCCCGTCTTGGCGGAGCCGTGCGCCCCGTTGAAGTCATTGAATTGCAGTGCCGAGCCGGTTTGGGTGTTCTGGAGGTAAAACTTCTGGCCCGTGGTGTCATGGTTGAGCCGCAGGGGGCGAAACGGGATTGATTTGAAAACGCCGCCCGACTTGGTGAAGCGGATCACCTCGGAGCCCCGGTACACCAGAATGGTGTTGCCGCTGTCCTGGGAAACCAGCCGGGGCTGGTTGCGCAGGCTCCAGCCAAACCCGACCTTCCCCACGTAGGAGCCGCCGCTCGAACCGGCGTAGAGATTGTTGTAAACCAGGGTGTCGCGCAGCCCCAGGCCGTAGCTGCGCACGCCGAAATCCGAACGCTTGATGGAGGCCGCCCCGTTGGAATAGACAATTGGATTGGCGCTGGCGCAGGGATTGTAATCGCACGGCACGGTCGAAGTGACCGTGCTGCCGCCGACGCTGCCGGAACCGGAGACCACCACCGTCTTGGTTCCATCAGGCGGACAGGCTTCGACGTTGCCAGAACCTTCTTTGCACTTCGGGTCCTTGTCGTTGTTCTTGCTGGAGTCGGGACAACAACCGCATGCCACCAGGTCGGGACAGTCATCATCATCGAAGTCAGTCGGACATTGAACGGTGCCTTTGGGATCAGCCATAACGTGGTCTCCTTGGATGCTTCTTCAGCTTGGTTATTGTTGGACTTGATCAGTACACAGTACTCCTGTGTGGTTCGTCTCAAACTTATTGAAAACCCCGGACTCCCAGACAGCCGTTCATCCCGCTCCAAACAGCATCACGTGACGGAACAACTCTCACGAGAATTAAATCGCCTCAAGG
>CAYXDZ010000098.1:0-2657 GCA_964463815.1 uncultured Verrucomicrobiota bacterium
TGTCCGGCTTCATGGCCGGCATCGCGCAACGCGGACTGTTTCCGCATGTCGGCTTGAACGGCGACGGGTTGCTCACTGCGGATGGTGCTTCCGGTGGACCGAACCTCGCCGCCCCGGCAAAGGAGGAGACAATTCACGGCTTCCCCTTGAGCGAAGTGACGAAGCAGGAGCTGTGGAAGCACGCTGAAAACCCGCTCGACAGTTGGGATCGCGTGATCGACCACGCACAGGACAACAAGTTTCCCAACGAGGAGGACACCTTCCGGTTGCGTTACTTTGGTTTGTTCTATGTCGCGCCCGCGCAGAACAGCTTCATGCTGCGCTGCCGCATCCCGGCGGGTGAGTTGAGCGCGCACCAGTTTCGCGGTTTGGCCGATCTCGCGGATGACTTCGGTAATGGCAAGGCTGCGATCACCACGCGTTCGAACATTCAGGTGCGCGAGATTGCCCCGGCCAATCTCGTCAACGTGGTCACGCGCCTGCAAGGGCTCGGGCTGACGGCGCGGGGCAGCGGCGTGGACAACATCCGCAACGTCACCGTCTCGCCGACGGCGGGCTTCGATCCGCAGGAACTGATCGACACGCGACCGTTTGCGCACGCGATGCACCACTACATTTTGAACCATCGCGATCTCTACGGACTGCCGCGCAAGTTCAACATCGCCTTCGAAGGCGGCGGCGCGGTGGACACTGTGGCGGACACGAACGACATCGGCTTCATGGCGGTATCCATTCGTGATCGTCCTTCGTCCTTGTCCTCGAATCCGGTGCGGGAGGTGGTCAAGAACGACGACGAGGACGAGAACGGTATCGTTGGTGTGTCCCTCCGCGATGGTTCCTCGGTTACGCTCGCGTCGGGTGTGTATTTCCGGGTCGAGCTGTGCGGCATCACCGGCCACAAGCAACTGGCGGCGGACACGGGCCTCCTCGTCAAACCGGGCGAGGCCGTCGCCGTGGCCGCCGCGATGGTGCGCGTGTTTAGCGAGCATGGTGACCGCACCGACCGCAAGAGGGCCCGGCTCAAATACCTCATTGATCAATGGGGCGTGGACAAGTTTCTCGCCGAGACGCAGCAGAAGCTCGCGTTTCCGCTGGTGAAATTTCCGTTGGACCAATGCATAAAGCGTCCCGCGCCGGTCAAGCACGGTCACATCGGCGTGTATCGTCAGAAGGAGCCCGGCCGGAACTACCTCGGCGTGGTGATTCCCGTGGGCGTGATGACCACGCGGCAGATGCGCCGGCTGGCCGACCTGGCGCAGAATTATGGCTCCGGCGAGCTTCGCCTGACGCCCTGGCAGAACCTGATCCTGCCGGGCGTTACCGATGGTTTTGTGGAAACGGTGAAGCGCCAGTTGGTGCGCATCGGCTTTCATCACGAGGCGACCAACGTGCTGGGCGGCCTCATCGCCTGCACCGGCAACACCGGTTGCAAATGGGCCGCGACCGACACCAAGGGTCAGGCGTTGGCCCTCGGCGCGCATTTGAACAAGCGGCTGCAGCTCGATCATCCCGTCAACATCCATCTCACCGGCTGTCCGCATTCGTGCGCGCAGCATTACGTCGGCGACATTGGCTTGCAGGGCGTCAAGGTGAGCGCCCAGGGCGAGTCGGTGGAAGGTTACCACGTGGTGTTCGGCGGCGGCGTGGGCGCCGAGGCGGGCATCGGCCGGCAGGTGTTCACCGGCATCTCGTTCAATGAACTGCCCGGCCTGCTCGAGCGCGTGCTCAAGACGTATCTCGCCCGCCGCGAACCGCATGAAACGTTTGTCAACTTCACCCGTCGTCACGAGGTGAAACAACTCCAGGAGATGTTCTCGGAATGACGAATGAAATTCCATATCCGCAGGGCGAGTCATCAACAGCGACACCGCCGCGCCACCAATGGAAGGGCCGTGACCTGAAGTCTTGCGTTGCCAACCAAAGCACGGGTCGGCCCGGAGGGCCGCAGGCCGGTAGCCACGGGTGGAACTTAGTGGAACCCGTGGAAGCGGAAGCGTGGGAATTTCCGCCCCGGCGGGGCGGTGGATTGCCGCACGATCCCCGGTCAGTCCCAAAGATATCGTGGGTCGTAATCAACCCGGTGAATGCGGAGGAATTCCTCCAGCTCTTCCTTGCAGGGTTTTACCCGGTGGTGTTCCACCTGGTTGGCAATGTAGGTTCGGACTTTTTCCACCTGCGATTCGCTGACGGAGAACACCGCGTAACCTTCCTGCCAGGCAAAGGTGCGCAGCCCGGCAAACGATTCGTGAATCCACCTGGACGAGTTGGCTTTGAGTTTTCTGACCAGGTCCGAGATTGGCGCATCGGTGCGCCAGGTGAACAAAATGTGAACATGATCCTCAACTCCGCCAATGCCGAGCGGCATGCCACATTCTCCGCGGATAATACCGCCCAAGTAGTCATGAACCCGGTTGCGGACCGATTCGTTCAGCCAACGCTCACGGTGCTTGGTGCTGAAGATGAGATGCAGCTTGAGGGAGTGATACGTCCCGGGCATGGGAAGGATGATACTCCGTCGCCCCTCCGGGGCGAGTCTCGATTTGTGACTTCACCCCACGGGTTCCGCTGCGCTCCACCCGTGGCTACCGGCCCGGGGGGCCGGCGGGCGGCCCCGCCGGCCCGGCGTAGAAACGCCCGCCCCCGGCCGGGCGGGGGAG
>CAYXDZ010000098.1:2667-10172 GCA_964463815.1 uncultured Verrucomicrobiota bacterium
CGCTCCTTCGGAGCGCAACGCCGTCCGTGCATTCAAGCGCCGCCACAAGGCGAGGCAGTTGCAGGCGATATTTTCTGCGTGAAGCGCTGAAGGTCCTATGACCAAGTTCCAATGAACAACGAATCTCCAACCACGTTATCAAGCTGGACTGCCGGGCGGGTGCTGGGCGATGGGGGCCTGGTGCTTCCCTGGGTATTGAGCCTTGGCCCTTGGTCCTTTCACCAATGAGTCCTCAGAACTTCATCCCCGTTCTTCCAGAGTCCGCGCCGTTCACCCCGGAGCAGCGCGCGTATTTGAACGGCTTTCTCGCCGGCCTGTTCTCGCGCGTGCCGGCGACCTCCGCGCCGGCTTTCGCCGGGTCGTCGAAACCCGCCACGCCGCTCACGATTCTGTTCGGCTCGCAGACGGGCACGGCGGAGGCGCTCGCGAAACGCATCGCCAAGGAGGCGGGCAAACGCGGTCTCGTGCCGACGATCCACGACCTCGCCAGCTATCCGGTCGCCCAGCTCGCTGCCGAACCGGCGTTGCTCGTCATCACCAGCACCTATGGCGACGGCGAGCCGCCGGACAACGCGCGCGGCTTCGGGGAGTTCCTTGCCAGCGACCGCGCGCCGCGGCTGGAGCAGACGCGCTTTGCGGTCTGCGCGCTGGGCGATACGAACTACCCGAAGTTCTGCGAGTTTGGCCGGCAGGTGGACGCCGCCCTCGAGCGGCTCGGCGCGGAACGCGTCCACGCGCGGGTGGATTGCGACGTCGATTACGAGGCCGCGTTTCAAGCCTGGCTCGCGGGCGCGTTGAGCGCGTTTGACGGCGATGGAAAAGCGGCCGCAAGCCCGGGCATCACCGAAGCATTGTCCGGAGAAGACACGGCCGCCGTCGTTCCGTCCGTGAGTTCACCGGCCACCAGTTTTTCCCGGAGCAATCCATTTCCCGCGCCGTTGATCGCCAACGTGCGATTGAACGGCGGCGGCTCGGCCAAGGACACCCGGCATCTCGCCTTCTCGCTCGCGGGCTCGGGCCTGGACTACGCGGCGGGCGATGCGCTCGGCGTCTTTCCGCGCAACTGCGCCGAGCTTGTCGGCGAACTGATCACGGCGCTGGGCGCGCGAGGGGACGAACCGGTTCCCGGCGCGAAAGGCGGCGACGTTTCCCTGCGCGAAGCCCTGACGGCGCATTACGAAATCACCAGGCTCAACCTGCCGCTGCTCAAAGTCTTCGCGGAACGGACGGGTGACGATCTGCTGGCCCGGCTCACCGCGCCCGGCGCGAACGGCGAATTGACCCGCTTCCTCTGGGGCCGCGAAGTGATCGATCTGCTGCTGACGCATCCCGGAGTCAGGCTGTCCCCGACCGAGTTTGTGGGCCTGCTGAAAAAACTGCCGCCGCGACTCTACTCGATCGCCTCCAGTCCCCGCGCACACGCGGGCGAGGTGCATTTGTGCGTCGGGGTGGTGCGTTACGAAGCGCTCGGCCGGCCGCGCAAGGGCGTGTGCTCGACGTTCCTGGCGGAGCGCGTGGCGACCGAGGCGCCGGTGCCGGTGTTCCTGCATCGCAACCAGAACTTCCGGCTGCCGGCCGATGGCGCTCGGCCCATGATCATGGTGGGCCCGGGCACCGGCATCGCGCCGTTTCGCGGGTTTCTGCACGAACGCCGGGCCACCGGCGCGACCGGGAAGAACTGGCTCTTCTTCGGCGATCAACGCGCCACGACGGACTTCCTGTATCGCGCCGAGTTGGAGGAATTGTTCCGCGCCGGCGCGCTGCACCGGCTGGACACCGCTTTTTCCCGGGATCAGGCGGAGAAGGTGTACGTGCAGCAACGCATGTTGGAACACGCCGCCGAGCTCTTCGCGTGGCTCGAGGCGGGCGCGCATTTTTTCGTCTGCGGCGACGCCTCCCGGATGGCGAAGGACGTGGACGCCGCGCTGCACCAGATCATTGAGCGGGCAGGGGGCAAGACAGCCGATCAGGCGGCGGAATACGTGGCGGCGCTCAAGGCGGCGAAGCGTTATCAGCGGGATGTGTACTAGGCGCTATGGATGGTGATGGTCTCTGCCGCCGTCTGCCCGGTGATTGCGCGGGGCAGTTTGTAATGCTCGGGGGCGAAGAACCCCTTCGTCGGCAACGGCGCCACCGTCCAGTCCGGCGCGGTACAGAGCAAGAATTGGCTTCGGTCGCTCATTTGGTTTCCGCTTCTTCCTTCTTTTTTCCCCGCTTTCGTTCATGGCCACAGGCCCTCCTCGCGGAGACTTGAACCGCTGGGAATTGAGCGAAATGGGCTTGGCGGAGCAGAAGAGTGCAAGCCCGAACGAGCGGTCACGAGTGCGGTCATGTTGCAATCATTCCAAAGCTTTTGAGGGAAGGCCGGTCGGGTTGCTCACGGAACGATGATTCCTGTTTTCGGATCAAGTACCACGACATCAACCCAAGCAGTTCCCCGCAGCGGAAGAAACGCATCGTTGTCGCAAGACAACAACTTCAAACCGGCCACGTAAGCCGTCGCCGCAATCCAAACGTCATTATGATCATGCTGAATGGCCATGCCGTTACTGCGAGCGTGTGAATACAACTCGGCCCAACGCCGATGAATGCGGGGGTCGCTGATTGGAACCACAAGCAGGTCGCCTATAGTCCGTCGGAGCAGTTCCCTTCGCTTCTCGCCCCACGACTGAGCGAACGCCCACAACTCCGCTACTGTAACCTCACAAATGGTTGGACGGAATGGTGATAAACGAAGTTGAAACTGAGCATCCACGGCCAGCGACACCGGGCTTTTGTCCCGCGTCGCATGGAGCACGATGTTCGTGTCCAACAGATAGCCCTGTGCCGTGCTCATGCCTTCAACTGAATGCTTCTACTGCGGCGGCAAATTCCTCATCTGATTCCTCGGCTGGGATACTGCTCAGGATTCTGCCGAACGGTGATTTCTCTCCGGGCCGAAGCCGAGTGATCACCTGATATTCTGGCGCGCTCATCGCGGTTGGCAACTGACGGAAAAACTCATCCTGTGCCCCGGCGAAGGTGATGGCGTCAGCATCAATGCGGAGCAATGAACCGGACGGACGAAAAACGCCTGCCCCTTCGATCACTACATCACGGTTGAAGAAATCCTTTAAGGCTTCAACCGGTTGAACACCCTCCCAAACCGCCGTGACAAATAGGCCTTCGTTGATATCGAGTTTGAGCACCGCTTGTTTGGCGGCCATCAAATCCAGACGGCCGGCCACCCGAACCCGGCGAGGGGATGGAGTTGCGGCGCAGAGCTCAGAAGCGGCATCAACGGCAATTTGATCAATCTCCCCCGCGTCCGTGAGTGCCGTGTCCGGTAGGCCGATTCGCGAAATGCCGCGCTTCAATATCCGACGGTAACTGCTGACGCGTTGAAGCATGCCACGGTCGAAGCGGTTGCTTTCCTTCTGCTTCTTGCGAACGTCACTCAACGCCGCGCCCAGCAACTCAAACGCCGTCTGCTCGGGTGTCGGGCCGTCGTCCCAGAACTGCTTCTGATCGAACAGCTCTCCAGCAACGCTGCCAAAGGACGGAACTTCAAAATGCAGGAGTGTCGCTCCAGTCTTGTTCGTCGAGTGGCCGACAAAGTGAACTTCAGCCGCAGCCTTCAGGCACGCAGGAATGCGGCCGCGTGCCCGGCTGGAATGCAGAAATCCCATCCGCACCGCATCCTGAAGCGTGTCGTGCAGATGCGTGAACACCGGCCCAATCCGCTCCGGGCGTGGCTTTGCGCCCAGCCCTTCCGGGCCGCTCAATTCAAATGTTCTCTCGATCAGTTTCACGGCCCGCCTCGTGGTTGATGGTTCGTTGACTCGGCACAATGTGCCACGATGAAGCTTCCAAGTAAATGCTGACAGGGATGCGATCCCAGCGCTCAGCCGTCTTGCTGTCTCTTTTCTCGACTCTTTTACTCGGCATTTGCCACGTGCTTGTTGAGTTTGCGCCAGTGGCGACGAGCATGCTTTTTGAGTGTGCCGTCACCGAACTGTAATTCAACGGTCATCGCCTTCGGCAGAAGCTAACGAACCCACCGGGATTGCCAAGCGTGTTGATGCGGAACTTGCAAGCTCCGGCCCTTCAAAACGGGAACCCGATCGAGAGATGCAGCGTGCCCTTGGGATCGCCGGGGCGGGGCGTGAGGTTGTGGCCGTATTCGACGCGCACCGGGCCGATGATGGAGTTCCAGCGCAGGCCGCCGCCGACGGACCACAGCCATTCGTCGGCCGGATAATCCGCGCGGCGTTCCGAGATGCCCACGGTGTCCACAAAGGCCACGACCGACCAGGATTCCGTCAGGTATTGCTCCAGTTCGAGATTGCCCTGGAGATAAACCTCGGCACCGATCTGCTGGCCGTCGGCATCAATCGGCGACGCCTCACCGCGTTGATAACCGCGCACACTGTTCTCGCCGCCGGGAAAGAAGCGTTTGTTGAAGGGCAGATTGTTCGCGCTGTCGCCGGCGAAGGCGATGCCGTGCTGCACGTTGCCGTGCAGGATCAGGCCGCTGATGAGCGGGACATGCACGGACGAGCCGAGTTCCGCCAGTTGATAGGGCGCGTCGCTCCCCCAGGCCGGATCAGCCGCCTCGACGACGGTATAAATTCGATGGCCGCGCCGGGGGGCGAGCGGGTTGTCGCGGCGGTCCCACTGGCCCTCGAAGATCAGTGCGGCCACGCGCGTGAAGTCCGAGGTGTCGATGCTCAAGCCCGTGCCGCGTTCGTCCGCGTTGAGGAATTCATACGAATAGCGCAGCCCGAATTGCAGGCCGGGTCGGGGGAATGATTTCCGCGCGCCGACCCCGAGCTTCAATTCCTGGCGCTCGAAGGAAATCTCTTCGCGGCGCAGGGCATCAACATTGCCGAAGACGCTCAGGCCGGGAAACAGCATTTCGGGAATGCCGTAGGTGTAGAGCACGTTCGAGGTCTTGAACGACTGCATGCCCCGCAGCCGGCTCTGGTGGCCGACGCCCCAGAGGTTGAACTGGTTCCACTCGAGACCACCGAACAACTGGTCGTAGCTGCCGTAGCCGGCCAGCAGGTTGAACTCCACGCGTCGGCCCTCGGTCAGTTCGAACACGACGTCGCGCGTTTCGCCGTCGGGTGGTTCGTAACGCACACCGACGAAGTTGAAGATGCCCTGGCGCGAGAGTCGTTCGCGCGCGGATTCCACGGCCATGCGATTGAGCAATGGTCCCTCCAGGCGGCTCCGTCGCGCCAGCCAGTTGGTCCGCGCCTTCTCCTGGCCTTCAAAGCGGACCTCGCCGAGCCGCACCAGCGGGCCGGGCTGCACGATGGCTTCGAGATGTTCCGCAATCGCGCCATCGGCTTGCTCGCTGCGCAACAGGCGCAGGTCGGCGACGGCGTCGGGATGGCCGAGGCGATATTGTTCCACGCGCAACCGGTGTTCAAAGTCCTGCTCCCACAAGGGCGACCACGGAACTCCGGGCTCAACCACGCGCACCGGCGCATTGGTAGCGCCCGCTTCAGCTTGCTCCCGCACGGCGACTGAAGCCACGCGATGCAGTGGGCCTTCGTTGACGGTGACGGTCACGTTCACCCGGCCGGTGGCGTCGTCGCGTTCGATCCGTGTCGGGAGCACGGTGGCGTCACGATGACCGAGGTTCACCAGTTCCTGCCGGAGATTGTTCAGCGAACGCTCGAATTGCGCGGGATTGAAACGGCGGCTGGCGCGCAACCGCAACAGCATGTCGCCCTTGAAAAAGTAGCCCTGGGCGACGCGCGGGGGCAGGGCGGTCAGACCTTCAAGGACGAACTCGTCATAGTAAAACCGTCGGCCGCGTTCGACTTGAAACACGATCCGTCGGGCGCTCAGCGGACGGGGCACGAGCAACTCGGCGGCACCGTCCCACGCCACAATCAGATCATCCCCGATGGCGGGCGTCACCGTGGCCGTGATCGCCGTGTTGAGAAAGCCTTCGTTGACCAGTTGATTGCGCAGGATGACGAACGCGTCCTCGACGAAGTTGGCGTCGAAGGTCGCGCGTTGCACCTCCTCCGGATGCACCTGCCGGATGACGCGCGTCATTTTCCGGTTGCCGAACAGACCGAGCCCGCGCACGGAGAACTCCGGCTGAATGGGAGCCTCGGTCGCCGACCACAGCCGCTCGGGAAAAAGCAGCAGGAACACCAGCAGCAGCGGCGGGGCGAGCTTGAAGTTGAATCCGAATGGCAACCTCATCGCGAATACACCTTGAACTTGAGGCCGCCGTTGTAATCCCGGAAGCGGTTGTATTCGCCGAAAAGCGAGAACCGGTCGGTCAGTTTGTACTCTACATCGTAGGTCAGCCGGCCGTCGCTGGTGACGTGCTCGCCCGTGCGGATGTTCAGCCGCTCCTCCGTCGTGTCCTGTCCGAGCAGCTCGCTCATCAGCTCCTTGCCGAGATAAAATCCCAGCCGGCTGGCCTTGTCCGCGTCGGTGAACTCGAAGCTGCCGCTTGGGATCTCGCCCGTCGACAGCATCAGCAGGATCTGCCGGGTCGAGAGCGGCGGCACGGAAGTGAACGCCAGGTTGGGTGCGTCGGCGGTGCCGGTTAGCTGCATCTGGAGCTGGTAACCGAAGTTCATGCCCTGGCCCTGGAAATCGAGTTGCGGCCGATGGGGATCGGTTTGCGTGAACCGGACCGCGCCCCGCGTCAATTCCAGCGTGCCGAACGGAAACGTCATCCGCCCGTCGTCCACCGTGACCTCCCCGCTGGCCTGCGGTTCGCGCAACGTGCCGCCCAGTCGCAAGCCCGAGGAGACCTCGCCGCGAAATACCGGGCTGATCACCTTGAGAAACCGCCGGCCCGTGACCCGCAGATCGAGCCGCCACGCATCCAATGGCCGCGTGCGGATGCTGAAATAAGGCGGGCGCAACTCCGGCCGGTTGAGATCAATCCGGGTGAGCGTCGCGAGATCCTGGAAGAACAACGATTCGCGCAGGCGAACTTCGCCGGACAGCACCGGCGTCGCGTGGTTGGTTGCGTGTAAGCGCAGGTCGAGATCACTGCGCAGAAAGAATTCCGCCGATCGGGCGAGGGCGACGTTGGTGCCCCGCAGGTCGAACCCCATGTCCGCGATGCCGCGTTCATCCCAGCCCAGGCCACCGGTGACGTGCAATTGCTGACCGCCCAGCGTGGTGCTCAACCGGCGGATGGTGGCGCGCCGCCCCTCGAACGCCAGTTCTCCGGCCAGCTCGCGCAAGCTGCCAGCCGGCTCGAATCGGCGCGTGGCGAGGTTCGTGAACGACAGTTGACCGCCGAGCAGGCCGCCGGGTTCCATCCGGGCCTGCAAGCTGGCCTGACCGGCGGGAGTGAGCGCTTCACCGAGCAGCGGAGCGAGCGCCGCCATCGGCATTTCCGGGAGGTTCAGTTCGCCCGCCATCCGCCGCCAGTCCGGCGCGCGAAGTTGTTGCAGCCAGTTGCTCCAATCCTGCGCATCCAGCGGCAATCGGCCGGTCAGGCGAGCGGGCTGGCCGGCTACGTCAAAACGGCCTTC
>CAYXDZ010000099.1:0-2643 GCA_964463815.1 uncultured Verrucomicrobiota bacterium
ATGTCGCGGGCAACTTGAAGAGCAACTGCAAGAACACCGACCAGGCGGCGGCGGCCTTGATCAAGGATTTGAAGCAACGTGGTCTGCTCGACGAAACGCTGGTCATCTGGGGCGGTGAATTTGGGCGCACGCCGATGGTGGAATCGAACGCGGCACTGGGCCGCAGCCTGGGCCGCGATCATCATCCGCAAGCGTTCACGATGTGGCTGGCCGGTGGCGGCATCAAACCGGGCCTCACCTACGGCGCGACGGACGACCTCGGTTTCCATGTCGTCGAGAACCCGGTTCACATGCACGACCTCCAGGCGACGATCCTTCACTGCCTCGGCTTCGATCACGAGCGCTTGACCTACACCTACCAGGGCCGCCAGTTCCGGCTCACCGACGTGCACGGGCACGTGGTGAAGGATATTCTTGCGTGAGGCCGCAAACATTGAACGTTCAATGTCGAACGCCCAACGTTCAACGTTTAACATCGAATGCCGGACGTTGATGGCTTTTTGCAGAGCGTGGTAGCAGTGGTGGGTCCGCCAGCGCAGTTCGGGCAGGCCTGAGGGGCCGTCTTATGATAGCCCAGGGCGCAGCCCTGGGTTGGTTGGGTAGAAGGATGAAGCCCTGTAAGGGCGGGACATGAAGGGCCCACAGCGTCAGAACCGAGTGGCGCCCCTTCAGGGCTTGGCCGGGTTCAATCGTTTTCCCGGGGCTTCACCCCGGGCTATCAAAGGACGCCCCGTTGGGGCTGAGAAACCAGCTGCCAAGAAGCGTGGCGTTTGCTCGGGACCGATCCGTTGGTTCCGCCCCTTCGTTACTGCCGCTTCACGGCATGGTCCGCTCAACCTTCAACATTTAACGCACAAGATCCAACACCCAAGGCGGAACCGGCGCTTCCACAACACTTGGAAGTTGGGCGTTCAGCGTTGAGCGTTGGAAGTTTTGCTCGCCGAATAAAACAACCTCAGCCCCTCCAGCGTCAGCAGCGGCTCGACCTTCGTGATCTCGGGCAGTGAGCGGCTGATCAGCTTGGCGTAACCGCCGGTGGCGATCACGGGCAGGCGACGGCACTTCAATTCGACGCGCAGTTCCTTGATCAGCTCGCGGATCAGCCCCCGATAGCCGTGAACCGCACCGATCAACATGGCTTCCTCGGTTGAGCGACCGACGACGGAGCGGGTGTCGCGCAGTTTGATCCGTGGCAGCAGCGCCGTCTTCTCATGCAGATAGTCGGTCATCGCCGAGAGGCCGGGCGCGATGATGCCACCGATGTAATTGCCCTCGCGACTGACGACGTCAAACGCCACGGCGGTGCCGAAGCCCACGACGACGGACGGGCAACCGAAGTGATGGCGCACGGCGAGCGCATTGGCCAGGCGGTCGGCGCCGATGCTGGCCGGATCGGGATAATCCACGCCGACGCCAACAATCGTGGCAGCGGTGAGTTCGTGCGCTTGCTGGCCGGTCAAGGATTTCACCGCCCGCTTGACCAAAGCCGTCGCCTTCGGCACCACGCTGCACAGCGCGGCGCCTTCGATCCGGGTTGAGCCGATGAATTGCCGCAGGTTCTTCGCCGCCGTTCCATTCCGCCAACCGGCCGTCGGAATATCCACGTTGCGCACAACCTTGCGACCGGCGAGGCCGACGTGGGTGTTCGTATTACCAATGTCGATCAACAGGATCATGTCATTTCTCCACGGTAACGTCGCCGCCGATGATGCGTTCCAGACGGCCGTGCTGCGTGCGGATCAACAACGCGCCGTCCGCGTCCAGCGATTCCGCGCGGCCCTTCAAGATCCGTTCGCCGATGCGAATGGCGACATTCTGCCCGATGGTCGTGCAGCGCGCTTCCCATTCATCCGCCAGCCCCTCAAAACCACCGCCGCACACTCGCGCGTAATCCCGGTCGAGCTCGCGCAGGATGCGCGTCGCCAGTTCCGGCCGGGAGACCGCCTCACCGCCGGCAAGGCGCAACGAGGTGGCCACGTCGTGAATCTCCGGCGCGAAGTCCTTCGCCGTCTGGTTCACGTCGAGACCGATGCCGAGGATGAGATGCTTGATGGTGTCGAGCTCCGCGCTGAGCTCGGTCAACACGCCCGCGATCTTCCGGCCACCGACCAGCAAGTCGTTGGGCCATTTGATGACGGGACGAACCGTCGTGGTGGCCTCAATCGCCCGCACCAAAGCCGTCGCGGCGACCACGGTAAGTTGCGTGGCTTCGATCGGGCGCAGCTTCGGGCGCAGCAGCAACGAAAAGTAAAGCCCCTGCCCGGCGGGCGAATGCCACTTGCGACCAAGCCGGCCCCGGCCCTTGGTTTGCGATTCGGCAAACACCACCACGCCTTCTTTCGCCCCATCACGGGCGAGGCGTTCGACCACGTCATTGGTGGAAGCCGTTTCCTTGAAGACATGGATCTCGCGGCCAATCACGCAGTCTTCGCCGAGGCGCGAGGCCAGGTCGTCCGCGAGCAACAAATCGGGCGAGTGCCGCAGCCGGTAGCCGTGGTGCGGACTCGCCTCGATCTCGTAACCCAGGTGGCGCAAATCCTCGATACGCGCCCAGATCGCCGCCCGCGAGATGCGGAGGCGGCCCGCCAGCTCGGCTCCGGAGACGGAGTTTGTGCCACGCAAAGCGGCCAGGATTTGGGCGTC
>CAYXDZ010000099.1:2743-10022 GCA_964463815.1 uncultured Verrucomicrobiota bacterium
GAGATGTAATCGACGCCGGTCTCGGCCATGGCGCGGACGTTGGTGAGCGTGATGCCGCCGCTGGCCTCGGTCTCGCAGCGACCGGCCACCAGCTTCACGGCCTCGCGCAATTGAGCCGGCTCCATGTTGTCGAGGAGGAGGATGTCGGCCTGCGCCGCAACGGCCTGCCGGACCTGGTCCAAAGTGTCGGCTTCGACCTCGACGCGCAGGTGCGGATACGCCGCCCGCGCCCGGCTTACGGCGGCGGCGATCGCGCCCTCGGGCGCTTCGCGCAAGGCGGCGAGATGGTTGTCCTTGATCATGATCAGGTCGTACAGCCCCATGCGATGATTCACGCCGCCCCCGCACTTGACGGCGTACTTTTCCAACTGCCGCCAGCCCGGCGTGGTCTTGCGCGTGTCGAGAATCTGCACCGGCAGGTCCATGATTTCGCGGACGTAGGCCGCCGTGAGGGTGGCGATGCCGGAGAGCCGTTGGGCGAAGTTTAACGCCACCCGCTCGGCACTCAACAGCGCCCGGGCCGGGCCGCGCACTTCGAGCAAGGTCGACCCCATCGGCTCCGACTTGCCATCGCGGGAATGCCACTTGATGGAAACGCGTGGCGACAACTTGCGGAAGGCGGTCTCGGCGAATTGCAGACCGGCAACCACCAGCGGCTCGCGGGCGCGCATGAACGCCAGGGCCTGGCGTTCGGCCGGAATGGTGGCGAGCGTGGTGGCGTCGCCCGGCCCGAGGTCCTCCGCGAGCGCGTCCTGCACGAGTCGGCTTACCAAGTCCGGTGGCAGCAAATCCATGGGTGCGAGGATGTCCGGCCGGTCCGGTGGTAAGAAGCAAAAAGTGTGGCTCGCCACCGTGGCCGGCATTCCCTTCAATCGCGGGATGAACGTGTTCACCTACGGCTCGCTCATGTTCGAGGAAGTCTGGCGCGCGGTGGTCGGACGCACCGGCCCCTCGGTGGCCGGGCAGCTCACCGGCTACGAGGCGTGGAAGATTGCCGGCCAGACTTTTCCCGGCCTGACCCCGGCACCGGGGCACCAGGTCAACGGCCGCATCTGGCAGGGCGTCACGGAAACCGAGCTGACCAGACTGGATGTCTTCGAGTCCGGCATCTACGACCGGCAACTGCTCGCCGTCCAGACGGAGGATGGAACAACAGTCCCCTGTTGGGTTTATATCGTGCGGCCGGATTCACGCACATTATTACTGAACGACCCGTGGGATCGCGGGGAGTTCGAGCGGTTGCATCTCCGTGATTTCCTCTCAGCGTAAACCGGCCATTCCATGCCCCCGGCATCCCGCAACACTCCATGGACCAATCTGGGGAACTCAACCGGTGCCTGCGTCTTGATGGTGAGCTGAGTTGCGTCGGCAGCCCCGGATAAAGCCGGAGGCTTGAGGGTTGAACCGCCCAAGCTGATCGAAACGCCTGGCTTCGTGATCCTATTGCTGGCAGTACGACCGCACAGCGGCTTCATCGCGACCACCGGTCGATACGCGGCATCCACCGCGCCCTTGCGCTATGCATCATTTGCGGCATCGCATCCATGATAAACGCAGGCACCGGCCTCAGAATTGATCCCCCCCAAGGATTCAAGTGAACAAAAAAGCCGCCCGGCTGCCCGGGCGGCTTCGTGAGAATGCTCTGCTGGTTACTCGCCGCCGGTATCGGTGGGGCCACCGAGCTGGTCGATCAAGGTGATCAGCGGCATGAAGAGCGCGATGACGATGGAACCGACGACCACGGCCAGGAACACGATCATGATCGGTTCGAGCAGCGACGTCATGGCGGAAACGGCGTTGTCCACCTCTTCCTCGTAGTTGTCGGCGATCTTCATCAACATCTCCGGCAGCGCGCCGGTCTGCTCGCCGACATCCACCATGGACACCACCATGGGGGGAAACACCTTGGAGGCTTCGAGCGGGGCGGTGATCGTTTCGCCCTCCTTCACGCTTTCATGCACCATGGCCACCGCATTGCCGATGACCACGTTGCCGCTGGTTTCCTTGACGATGGTGAGCGCCTGGAGAATGGGGACGCCGGAGGAAACGAGCGTGCCCAGGGTCCGGGTAAACCGCGCGATGGCCACCTTGCTGACCACGGGGCCAAGGGCGGGCATTTTGAGTTTGACGATGTCCACCACCTTGCGACCGAACTTGGTTTTTTTGAAGATGGACAGCAGGATGAAGAACACCACCAAGCCGATCATCACGGCGGGAAAGTTCGCGGCCACCTTGTCGCTGATGCCGAGCACGAACTCGGTGAAGGCCGGCAAGCCGGCCCCGCCGAGCATTTCCGCGAAGATCGCCTTGAACTTCGGCACCACGAACACCAGCAGCACGGCCAGCACGCCGACGGCGACGACCATGACCGCCACCGGGTAGAAGAGGGCGGCCTTGACCTTGCCCTTAATCTTCTCGGCCTTCTCCATGAACTCGGCCAGACGGGCGAGCACCACTTCGAGCACGCCGCCCAGCTCACCGGCCTTGACCATGTTCACAAACAGGCGGTTGAACACCTTGGGATGCTGGGCGAGGCCCTCGGAAAACGTGCTGCCCCCTTCGATGGAATAACCCAGCTCGCCAATGATGCGTTTCAAGGTGGGGTTGGGTTCCTGCTTTTCGAGCACGCGCAGGCCACGCAGCAGCGGCAGGCCGGCGTCCACGAGGGTCGCCAACTGCCGGGTGAACACCGAGAGCGTCTTGCTCTTGACCCCGGAGAAGCCCGGGATCTCGATGTTGATGCTCATGCCCTTCTTTTTCTGGCCCGGGCGGGCGGGCGCGCCCTTGGCCTTTTTGGCCTTGCCCTTGTCCTCGACCACCTTGGTTGGGAAATACCCCATCTCCTTGAGGCGGTTGATGGCCTCGTTCTGGCTGGCGACCTCGAGCACGCCCTTGGTCTCCTTGCCCCGCGAATCCATCGCCACGTAGCTGTATCTTGGCATATCTGGGCCTTTCTCAGGTGTATTTCACGACTTCTTCAATGGTGGACTCGCCGTCGAAAATACCGCGCAGTCCATCCTCGCGCAACGTTATCATGCCCAGCTCGATGGCCTTCTGCCGGAGCACAACGGTCGGTGCGCGGTCATTGATCAGACCCCGCAGGGTCTCATTGATCACGAGCAATTCGAAAATTCCTTTCCGCCCCCGGTAGCCGCTGTCATTGCAGGAAGAACACCCGCGGCCGTAGTAGAACACCTTCTCGCCAATGTCGTGCGGGGAAAGGTTCAGCATGGACAACTGGCTCTCGGTGGGCTCGAACGGCGTGCGGCATTTCTTGCAAATCGTGCGAACCAGCCGTTGCGCGAGCACGCCCATCAGCGTGGAGGAAATCAGGAACGGCTCGACGCCCATGTCCACCAACCGGGTGACCGCGCCCGGGGCGTCATTCGTGTGGAGCGTGCTCAGCACCAAGTGACCGGTGAGCGAGGATTGAATGGAAATCTGCGCCGTCTCCAGGTCACGAATTTCCCCGATCATGATGATGTCGGGGTCCTGGCGGAGGAAGGAGCGCAACGCCTTCATGAAAGTCATGCCGACGGCCTCCTTGACGGCCACCTGCATGATGCCTTCGATGTCGTATTCCACGGGGTCTTCGGCCGTCAGCAGCTTCGATTCGATGTCGTTGATGCGGTGCAAACAGGCGTAAAGCGTCGTGGTCTTGCCGCAGCCGGTGGGCCCGGTCACCACGAAAATGCCGTTCGGTTGCTGGATGGCTTCCTCCACGTATTCGTGAACGAACTTGGGCAGGCCGAGCGAAGTCAGCTCCAACTGCACGGCCGACCGGTCCAGCACGCGGAGCACGACCGATTCGCCGAAGGCCGTGGGCAGGGTCGAGATACGCAGATCAATCCGCTTGTCCCCCATGTTCATGCTGATGCGTCCGTCCTGCGGCAACCGGCGCTCGGAAATGTTCAGGTCCGCCATGATCTTCAGACGGGAAACCACCGGCACCGCCAGGTGCTTGGGCGGCGGGGCCATTTCATAGAGCGCGCCGTCCACCCGATACCGGATCTTGAACTCATCCTCGAAAGGTTCGAAATGAATGTCACTCGCGCGGTCCTTCACGGCCTGCATGAGGACGAGGTTCACGAACTTGACGATGGGGGTCTCGTTCGCGAGATCCGCCACGTCCAGCATGCCGGCCTCCACCTCGTCCACTTCCTTGGCCAGGTCGAGATCGGCGCTCAATTCGCCGAGCAGATCGGCGAAACCACCGCCCATGTCGTCGGTGTAATGCTTATTGATGGCGGCGATCACCTTCTCAGGGTCGGCCACCACCAGTTGCACCTCCTTGCCGACCGTGAAGCCAATTTCATCCACCACCGCCGGGTTCAAGGGATTCGCCAGGGCCACGCGAACCACGGAGTCAAACACCGCCACCGGCAGGCAGAAATGAGCCTTGGCAATGTCCCCGGGGATGACTTTCAACACTTCCGGCCGGAGATCGCCGTCGTTGATCTCCACCACTTCGGTGCCGAGGTAATCGGCCATGACCTGAAGCGACGTGAAGGTGTCCACGATCCCCATGTCGTTGAGCACCTGGATGACCGGCTTGCCATTGCGATCGGCCTCGGCGCCAACCTCGTCGCGCTGGAGGTCATCAATCATCCCGCGCTCGTGAATGAGCGCCAACAAGGGGTCGTTTGCTGCGTCTGCCATGGTGTCGGTCCTTAAATCTATTTGTGCGGTTCCCCGCCGGCCTCTTCGTCACTCTCCTCGCCCTCGGGGTTGCGGCCCATCTCCAGATCCAGCTCCTGCAACTTTTGCATGATCGTGGTCGGATCCTGCGACTTGGTCAGCACTTCCTCGCGGGAAATCAACCCGTCCTTGTACTTGCTCATGAGAAAGCCGTCCAAGGTCACCATGCCGTGCTTGGCGCCGGTCTGGATGTCGGAATTGATGCGGAAGGTCTTGTTGTCGCGGATCAGCGCGGCGATGGACGGCGTGTTGACCATGATCTCGTACACCGCCACGCGGCCGGGCTTGTCGCACCGGGGCAGCAGCAACTGCGAGATCACCGCCTGCAGCACGGTGGACAACTGGATGCGCACCATTTCCTGCTGGTTGGTGGGAAACGCCTGCGTGATACGGTCAATGGTCTTGGCCGCCCCCGTGGTGTGCAGCGTGCCAAACACCAAGTGACCCGTTTCGGCCGCGGTGATGGCCGCTTCCATCGTTTCCAAGTCGCGCAACTCACCGACGAGGATCACGTCCGGGTCCTGCCGCAACGCGCGGCGGAGGGCCTCGGCGAAGTTCGGGACATCCACGTTCACCTCGCGCTGGGTGACGACCGCCTTCTTGTGCTTGTGATAGTACTCGATGGGATCCTCGATCGTGATCAGGTGGGCGTCGTCGCGCTCCTCGTTGATCAGGTTGATCATCGAGGCCAGGGTCGTGGTCTTGCCGGAACCGGTCGGGCCGGTGACGAGGATCAATCCCCGGGGACGCCAGCACAACTCGCGGGCGATGACCGGCGGAATGCCCAGTTGCTCGAAGGTCAGCAACTTCGTGGGAATCTGCCGGAGCACCATGCCGAAATTCCCCTTTTCCTTGAACACGCTGACCCGGAAACGGGCCATCTCACCGAAGGCAAAACCAAAGTCCGCCCCGCCCCGTTCGCGCACGTGTTGAATGTGATCCTCGGACGTGATGCTGCGCATCAACTCCTCGGTGTCCTCGGGACGGCACGGCGGTCCGTCCACGCGATTGAGAATGCCGTGCAAACGGATGACCGGCGGAACCCCCACCCGGATGTGCAGATCGGCGGCCCCTTCGGACACCATCAACTGCAACAGATCAGACATCGAATAAGACATAGGATAACAGGAGCGAACTCAGTTCAAATTCAGGCGGCAGCCGGGCATCAGTCCACGTCGCCCACGGTGGCGCGGATCACTTCCTCGGGCGAAGTCAGCCCGGCCAGCACCTTGCGGGCGCCATCTTCGCGCAGGGTGCGCATGCCCATCTCCCGGGCGCGGATGCGCAGCACGGAGGAAGGCACCTTCTCGTAGATCAGTTTGCGGGCCTCGTCATCAATCGTGAAAATTTCAAAGATCCCGAACCGGCCGCGGTAGCCGGTCCGGTTGCAGTTGTCGCACCCCTTGCCCTTGCGCGGCGTCGCGTCTTTCAAGGCTTCCGGGTGGATGTTCAGCGACTTCAACTCGCTGGCGGCCGGCTCGTAGGGCGCGGCGCACTTCTTGCAGATTTTGCGCACCAGCCGTTGCGCCATGAGGCAACGGGTGGAGGACGCCACGAGGAAGGGTTTCACGCCGATGTCGATCAAGCGGGTCACCGCGCTCGGGGCGTCGTTGGTGTGCAGGGTGGAGAAGACCAGGTGACCGGTGAGCGAGGCGTTGATGGCAATCGTCGCGGTTTCCAAGTCACGAATTTCACCCAGCATGATCACGTTCGGCGCCTGCCGCAGAATCGCACGCAAGGCCCCGGCGAACGTGAACCCGATCAACTCGCTGACCTGCACCTGGTTGATGCCGGCCAGCAGGTATTCCACCGGGTCTTCCACCGTGATGATCTTGCGATCCGGGCGGTTGATGAAATTGAGCACCGAATAAAGCGTGGTCGTCTTGCCGGAACCCGTGGGACCGGTCACCAGCAGGATGCCGTCCGGCAGGCCGATGACGCGCTCAAACGTCTGCTGGTCGTCCGTAAAAAAGCCCAACTCGGGCAGCCCGAGCCGCAGACCTTCCTTGTCGAGAATACGCATGACGATCGACTCGCCATGATTGGTCGGCAGACAGGAAACACGCAGATCGATCGTCTTGCCCCCCACCTGCGACTGGATGCGTCCGTCCTGCGGGATGCGCTTCTCCGAGATCGACATGTTGGACATGATCTTGAGCCGCGAAATGATCGAGAGCTGCAGCCGCTTGGGCGGGCTCTTCATCTCGTGCAACACGCCGTCAATCCGGTAGCGCAGCCGAAACCGTTTCGACAAGGGCTCCAGGTGAATGTCCGAGGCGCGGAGTTTGAAAGCTTCGACGATCAGCGAGTTGACCAGCTTGATGATCGGGGCATCCGCATCCACGGACGCACCATCATCCGCGTCGATCTTGCCAATGGTGCCCAGCTCGACCTCACCCTCGGTGATGTCCTGGATCATCTTGGACACCTGATCCTCTTTGCCGCCGTAATAGCGGTTGATGGCGGCCTGAATGTCCTCCTCGGTGGCCACGCGCAGGGCAATCTGCGCGCCCAGGGCGACCTGAATCGCATCAATTGTGTCGAGATCCGAGGGGTCGGACACCGCCACGCCGACCTCGCC
>CAYXDZ010000100.1:0-9971 GCA_964463815.1 uncultured Verrucomicrobiota bacterium
GCCCTGCGCGAATTCATCACGCTCACGCCGACCCGACTGGGCGATCACCGCACCTTGTTCTGGGCGTTCTTCATTGTCACACCGCTGCAATACTATCTCGTGGCCGAGGACTGGTACGGCATGTTTGCGATCCTGATTCCGGTGTACGCCTTCCTCCTGCTGCCCGTCCGCAGCGCGGCGGCCGGCGATTGCGAAAACTTCCTCGCGCGCACGGCGGAGATTCAATGGGGCCTGATGATCTGTGTTTATTGCGTGAGCTTCGCGCCGGCGCTGCTCACCCTGAACATCGAAGGCTATGAGAATGCCGGGCCGTTGCTGCTCTTCTATCTCGTGCTTGTGGTGCAGATGAGCGACGTGCTGCAATACGTTTGGGGCAAGCTGCTCGGCCGGCGGAAGATCGCGCCGAACGTCAGCCCGAACAAGACGGCGGAGGGCTTTCTCGGCGGCGTGGCGAGCGCGACGCTGCTCGGCGGGGCGCTGTGGTGGGCGACGCCGTTCACGTTCTGGCAGGCGACGGGCATGTCGCTGGTGATCACGCTGGCGGGCTTCTTCGGCGGCCTGGTGATGTCCGCCATCAAACGGGATCGCGGCGTGAAGGATTACGGGCAGATGATCGAAGGCCACGGCGGTGTGCTCGACCGGATCGATTCGATCTGCTTCGCCGCGCCGTTTTTCTTCCACCTCACGCGGTTTTTCTTCACCTGACTTCAGGATTCTCCGCAACCGGCCGCAGCAAGCGGCGGTTAGATGCAGCTTCTGGTAGGCCACGGTTCAGTGAACCGTCTGCAAGTCTCTCTCATCTACGCTCCTGTGCTCTGAATCGGACTGAAATCCGAGATCAGCGATGGCGCGCAAATACGGCTTCGCCGCATCGTCGCTCTGCCCCTTCTGCCAAAGCTCAAGCATACGCATCGCACTCGAACGCCGGGCAGCAGGCGTAAACTCTCCTATCTGCCAAACCATCTCCAACTCCCGAATCTGAGAGATTGCGGAATGGAAAATATAGTGCGGAGAATTGCGGACTCCGGGTGAAAGGGTCAGTGCGCGTCGCCATTCTGGGCGCGAAGCACGCAAATCCTCGGGCTGCAATGCACGACTCAATGCCGATTCATCAATGCGCTGCGAAATCGGAACAAACGCGAAATAGCGAGTATATCGGATGCGACCTGAATGGATGTCCACCTCGTAGTGCCAACAATTGACAGGCGACCAAGGCAAGAGGCCAACCAGCGACAACAGGAATGGCACGGCCAACAAGCACGCTCCGACTCCAACTAGCCATCGAATCACTTTGCGCTTGGATTTCATGGGGGCTTCCGAAGTAGGTCAACGGTGATTATTAGCCGAAACTCGCTGACCAAGGGTCAAAGGGGAGGCTCGGCTCATCGCGGAAGTACCTACGCCCGGGCCGGGCGGGTGACAAGCCTTGGTTGCAACAGGTTTCCGTGCCGGGCGCAGCTCGGCTTCTCGCAGCACCGAGAAGCCAAGGCAAGGGCGACACGTTGTAGAATCCACCGCCTCAAAACACCGCAGCTCTGTATGCGCCACACAGTGGAGGTAATCGATACCGGGGAGCTCAACGTGCGTTAGCTTTTAATCCGCTGAGGTTCCTCCCGCCGATACGCCTCCGCCAACAGGTTGATCGGATGCGCCAGGCGCAGCGCTTGCCCGGCCTTGCGGACGCCATTCTCGATGTGCAGCAGGCAGCCGGGATTGCCCGTGGCCACGATGGCGGCACCGGTTGATTCAATGTGCCGCAGCTTGCGGTCGAGGAGCTGGCCGGCCATCTCCGGTTGCACGAGGTTGTAGATGCCCGCGCTGCCGCAGCACCAGGTGCTCTCGGGGAGTTCGCGGAGTTCCAAACCGGGAATGCTCCGCAACAGCGTGCGCGGCTGGGCGGTGATCTTCTGTCCGTGACACAGGTGACACGCCTCGTGATACGTCACAGCCTGCGCCGGCTGTTCACCGGTTGGCGCGCGGATGCCGATCTGCGCGAGCCACTCGTGAACGTCCTTCAACTTGCGGTCCCATTCCCCGGCAACCGCGCGGTAGGCGTGATCGTCCTTCAGCAGGTTGCCGAAGTGCTTCAAGTGCGAACCGCAACCCGCGGCATTGGTGATGATGGCGTCGAAGTCGCCGGGCGGGAGCTGGTCCAGCATGCGCCGGGCCAGCTCGCGCGCGGATTCCAGTTCGCCGTTGTGCGCGTGCAACGAGCCGCAGCAACCCTGCCCGCGCGGCGTCACAACGTCGCAGCCATTCGCGGCCAACACCTCGGCGGTGTCGCGATTCACACTGCTGAAGATCAAGTCCTGCGCGCAGCCAGTCAGCAGCGCGACACGAAACCGGCGTTTGCCCCGGGCCGGGAGCACCGGCGGAATCAGTTCCTCGGAGAACTCGCGCTCGACGGTCGGCGTCATGGCCTCGAGTTCACGGAGGCGTTGAGGCAACAGCTTCAACACACCGGATCGCCGCACGAACGACTGCAAACCGAGCGACTGCCAGGCGCGCAACAACCGGCCCACCCATTGCAGGCGGCGATGCTCCATGAACAGCCAGCGCAGGGTGAACCAGCGGATGAAGCCGCGTTTGGGCGAAGCCAGCACGCCGCTGCGTTCCGCTTCACCGCGCGCGTGCTCGAAGAGTTCAGCGTAATTCACGCCGGCCGGGCAAGCGGTCTGGCACGCGAGACAGCCGAGGCAGAAATACATCTCGTCGGCAAATTCCCTGGAAGGCGTCAACCGGTCATCGGCGATCGCGCGCATCAACGCGATGCGGCCGCGCGGGCTGTTGCGTTCGAGCTTGGTGGCGTCGTACGTGGGGCATGTCGGCAGGCACATGCCGCAGTGCATGCACTGTTGCACGACCGAGTAGTCGAGGTCTTTGAGAAGGGACGTGGGGTGACTCATTCAGTCTTTCTGCTCGGGATGGTCCTTCAAATAATTGCGATGACTGTCCTCAAAGAATTTGCCGACGCGCCAGAGCAGGAAGGCGACGAAGGTGAGCACCACGACGGCGAGGCCCGTGCCGATCAACATCTCGCGATACTTCTCCCCGCTGAGATCCTTCATCCCGTAGCCGAAGGTGAAGATCATGGCCCCAAACTGCACCGCCAGCCAGAGGCCCAGCGGCAGCCAGCGTTTCCCTCCCCGCGGTGCGCCCGGCGTATCGCGCGGAATGACGCGCCAGAACAGGTGGCCCATCCAACCGCCGACGATCAAGGCCAGCAACGTGAGCCAGTCGAAGCGGAATTCGAGTTCGGGGTTCACCCGGCGGATCGACGCGAAGAAGCCGGCCATCGCGCCGACGCTCAAGGTCATGGACCATTCGATGACGCGTTTGAGGCGCCGTTCATCCGCCGCGTGCCGGCGCTCCGGGTCCAAGTCCGATGAGGCAGGCGGTTTCAATCGAACATCTTTCCGGGGTTGAGGATGCCATGGGGATCGAGCACGCGGCGCAACTCGCGCATCACCCGCATCTGCGCGGCCCCGGCGAACTTCGGTAGAAAGTCCTTCTTCGCGACGCCCACGCCATGTTCGCCGGTGATGGTGCCACCCACGCGAATCGTTTCGTCGAAGATCTCGCGGAACGCCTCGTGGACGCGCTGCATTTCGTCGGAGTTGCGTTCGTCCGTGAGAAAGGTGGGATGCAGATTGCCGTCGCCCATGTGGCCGAAAGTACCGACGCGGAGCCGGTGCCTCGCGGCGACCTTTTCCACAAAACGAACCATGTGCGCCAGTTGATCGCGGGGCACGGTGGCGTCCTCGAGAATGACGGTCGGTGCCAGCCGGGCCAAAGCCGAGAAGGCGCTGCGCCGCGCGCTGGCGAGCTTAAGTGCCTCAGCCTCGTTTTGCGCGACACGGATTTCCTGACAATCGTTCTGGCGGGCGATGGCTTCCATCTGCCGGGCCTCCTCCTCGACGACGACGGGATGGCCGTCCGTCTCCATGAGCAGCAAGGCTTCGCAATCCAGCGGCAGGCCGATCTTCGCGAAGTCCTCGACGCAATGGATCGTGGTGCGATCGAGGAACTCCAGCGTGCAGGGGATGATCTTCGCCGCGATGATGTCGGAAACCGTCTGCGCCGCCGCGTCCATGCGTTGATACGTCGCGACCAGTGTGCGCTTGGCCGCCGGTTTGGGGATCAACCGCAGCAACACCTTGGTGATGACGCCGAGCGTGCCTTCCGAGCCGATGAACACGTCCTTAAGCGAATACCCCGCGACGTCCTTCACACACTTGTTGCCGAGCCACATGATTTCGCCGTCGGGCAGAACGACTTCGAGGCCCATGACGTAGTTGCGCGTGACGCCGTACTTGAGGCCGCGCAAGCCGCCGGAGTTCTCGGCCACGTTGCCGCCAATCGTCGAAATCTTCATCGAGCCGGGGTCGGGCGGGTAAAACAAACCGACACGCTCGGCGGCCTCGGCGATCTGAATCGTGGTGACGCCCGGCTCGCAGGTCAGCGTCAGATTGGCGGCATCGACTTCGACGATCTGGTCCATGCGCACCGTGCAGAGGACGATGCAATCCTTCACCGGCAGACTGCCGCCGCTGAGACCCGTGCCCGAACCACGGGTGACGACCGCGATGCGCTCGTGGTTCGCGAGCTTCAAGACTTCGGCGACCTGCCGCGTGTTGCTCGCAAACACGACGCAACCAGGCATGGATTGGAGCGCGGCCGTGCCATCGAACGTGTACGGGATCAAGTCCTCGGCCTTGGTGAGCACTTGACCGGCCCCGACGAGGGCGGCGAGTTGCGAGATGATTTCAGAGCGCAGGGACATGAACGCGGGCAGCATGAGAACGGCCCGTGAAGCGGTCAAGACGCGCGCCATTGATAATTCGAGTTGTCACCTTCCGCGGCCCCGCTAGACTTTCGCGCATGGCCGAAATTGCCAAATTCCTGAACCGCAACGCCGAGCAGATCACCCCGATCATGGTGGAGAAACTCATGCGCAATCTTCCGATGTGGAAGGCCGAGTTTGCCCAGATCAACGCTCCGAAATATCCGCACCTGGTGGATCAACTGGAGTTTCTGGCGGACGCCGTCGAAGACGGCTTCGAGGGAGCCTACAAGGATCTACCCTATTTTGCCTTCGCCGAGGCGGTGTTCGCGCTGATGTATGTCCACAAACAGCTCGGCATCATTCCGAACTTCATTCCCCACATGGGCCACGCGGATGACTCAAGCATCGTGCGGGCGGTGTTGATCCAGCATAAGCAGCACTTCCAGCTTTACGCCGCGCATCAGGGCCGGGACTGGAACTTGATCACCAGCCAGCCGTAGGCGGCGGCAGGCCTGCGGCGATCCTCATGTCTGATCCCGTTTCAGCCACGCCCAGGCCGGAGACCTTCGCGGAAAAACTGGCGACCCGTCCCCGCGCGCGGTTCTTCACCACCTTCACCATCTTGGGCTTCGCGGTCACCCCGGCGGCGGTGGCCATCCTGATCGCGACGGCTCCGGAACCCACGGAAGAGGAAACCACGAAGGCCGTGCGGATCGAGGCCATCATCGCGGCGGTGCTGATCGCGGCGCATCTGCTTTGCGCCTACTTTGCCTGGTTCTTCTGGCGGGATGAAGGTGCCCGCGAAGAGTCCGCAGAGGGCGTGACAAGCGAACCCGACCACTCCTCCGCGGAATACAAGGGCAAAGGTTCGCCATGACTCGCGTGCCTTGACTGGGCGGCCTGTTAACTCAGCCGCCAACGCCGTCAGCCACCAGGATTTTGCCGCGTCCTTCTCCCTGCCTGCTGAAGGCGCGTCCACCGGCACCTGCTGCTTCACAAACATGCCTCCCGTGGGTTAAGCCGTGGCCGCGAGCAAAGCCCATACCGGGATTTGCTTGAGGTTTTCCCGGGGCCGCCTAACTATCTCCCGCGAATGGCACAGGGCCTACATCTTTCACAACGGCTGGCGATGTCGCAGGTGCTCGCACCGCAACTCCAGCAGTCCTTGGCATTGCTTCAGGCACCCACCCTGGAACTCCGGGCGCTCGTCGAGCAGGAGTTGCAGCAAAACATCGCGCTGGAGGAAGTCTCCGCCATGGAGGCGGAATTGCAGGACAAGGCGGACAAGGACGGCGACGTGCCGACGACCGACGCGGCCGATCCCTCCGAGCCGCCGGCCGACCTGTACAACGACCCGGCCACCGCCAAGGAAAGCAACGAGCCGGTGGATGATTTCCAGGCGGAGTTTGAGAAGCTCACGCAGATGGATCAGGAGTGGCGGGACTACTATAACCAGACAAACATTCCCCAGCGATCAAACGAGGACGACGAGGAACGCCGGCAGTTCATGTTCGATTCCCTGACCAGCGCCGGTTCCCTGCAGGAGAATTTGCTGGAGCAGATTCGCCTGTCCGACCTGGCGGATGACGACCGGCAAATTGCCGACTTGCTGGTGGGCAACATCGATGACAAGGGCTTTCTCCAGACCTCAATTCAAGACATGGCGATGATGACCAGCCTGCCGGTCGAGCGCATCGAGGAGGTGCTCAAGCGTTTGCAGGTGATCTTTCATCCCGCAGGTATCGGTGCCCGCGACTTGCGCGAGTGTCTGATGCTGCAACTGGAACGTCAGGACCGCCAGAAGACCATCGAGTACAAGATTCTCGACGAACATTTCGATGCACTGGGCAAGCGGCGTATCCCGGAGATCGCGCGTGGATTGGGCATCTCCCTGGATCACGTGCAGGAGGCGATGGCGCGGATCGCGCACCTCGACCCGCGGCCCGGCAACACCTTCCAACCGGAGAGTCAGATTTACATCGTCCCGGAAGTGTTCGTGGAGAAAAAGGGGGAAGAGTGGGCCATCTCCACCAACAACGACCACATCCCCCGACTGCGGATCAGCAATGTTTACAAGGATCTCATGGCGCAAGCGAATTCCTCGCCCGAGATCCGCGATTACATCCGCGATAAGATTCGCGCCGGCAAATTCCTCATCAAGAGCATTCACCAGCGACAGCAGACGATCACCAACATCGCCAAGGAGATCGTCAAACGGCAGGCGGAGTTCTTCGAGAAGGGCGTCACCTTCCTCAAGCCGCTCACCATGGTGCAGGTCGCCGAAGTCGTCGGCGTGCATGAAACCACCGTGAGCCGCGCCGTCTCCGGCAAATACATGCAGACGCCGCAGGGCATCTTCGAGATGAAGTATTTCTTCACGTCCGGCATCCAGACGGAGGACGGCGCGGGAGTCTCGAATACCAGCGTCAAGGACATGGTGGCGGACATGTTCAAGAACGAGGACACGACCAAGCCCCTCTCCGACCAGGAAGTCGTCGCGATGCTCAAGGTCAAGGGCATCAACCTGGCCCGCCGCACGGTGGCCAAGTACCGCTCCGAGCTGAACATCCTGCCGTCGAATCTGCGGAAGGTGTACTGATTCTGACCGCTTTGCCTGGCGCATTATTCCCCAGTGTCACAAAGGTGAGCAGCCGGTTGCCAGCTCACAGATCCGGAAGGTTTGTTCGCCCCCGCCCTGTTCGACAAACGGCTCGACTTACTCATGACCGTGATGCGCGTCGCCAGTTGGAATCGGTGCCGCGACGGGATGCGCCTGCAAATACGCTTCCACGTCCTTTGTCACAATCAACTGCCCCCACATCACCGGCCAGTGACCGGGGAAGGTGCAGACGTAGGTGTAATCCCCTGCTTCGTCCGGGGCGGTGAGTTTCAGGGTTTCCTGCTGACCCGCTTCGAGCAACCGGGTGGCTTCCAAAATCATCGGATGCGGCCGGGAGAGGTAAGCGACGTCGCCGGGAACGTAGGCACGCCCCCGACCATCGAGCCGGTTGGGCTGCATCTGATCGGCGAGCGGTCCGATAACCTCGCGGCCGCCGGGTTTGGCGACAACCAGGTTGTGCGGCATGAAGTCGTCATTGATCACAATGATTTCAAACGGTTTTCCAGCTTCGACGACGATGCGCGGGCTGTCGAAGCGCATCTGCTCGCGAACGGCGCGGATCACAAAAACGGCGACGCGCAGGTCCTTCAAATCCCGGCGCAGAGCGATCGCTTCCCCGGCTGGCAACAAGCCCGCCAGGTCGGATGCCGTCTGCACCGTCTCCACATAGTCCTGAGCGGTGCGGCCATCGGCCGGCACCGTCCGTGCCCAGGCCACCAGCGCGCGCGCCGCGGAGGCCGCATCCCGCGCCGGCCAGTTGGCGGGCGGGATCGAGCGCAAGGCACGCGTTGCCTCCACGACTTCCTCACGCTTCACAACCAGCTCCGCCAGTGCGCCAAAAGTCGCCTCGGGCTCGGTGCCCATGCTCGCCAGGGCGCGAATCGCGGTGCGGCGCATGGAACCAACCGGGTCGGAACTGACCGCGAGCGTGACGTTCCGATCTGGCGCGGGATTGTCCTTTTGCTCGAACACCGTACGACGCGCGCCGTCCAGAATCGTGAGCGTGAACTTGTCGAGCCGCTTGCCCAACTCACCCTCCGTGCGGTTCCAGATGACGACGGACTCGATGGGGCGTTCACTGCCGAGATCCACTTCCCACCAGGGATTGCGGGAGTTCTCCTGCGTGTGCGTCTGGGTGCCGCTGCCAAAGTTGCCATCAGTCCGGCCGTTGATGGCGCGGTCGGCCGAGCCGCCGTTCGACTCGGAAGATTGCGAAGCCTTGCCGAAGCGCGCGATGTTGCGGCCCTCGCTCATGACCTCCACTTCCGCCAGCGTCAACGTGCCGCGCCGCGGCAGTTCGATCCGCACAAAGCGGCCAACCGTCCCCGGCTTCAGGCGCGACATGTCCCACGCGGAGGGCATGGAGTTCAGCAAAGGTCGCACCCGCGCCCAGGCCGTCGCCCGAAGCGATGGGTCCAGCAACATCGGAATGCCGGCGAGCATCTCCGTCAGGGTTTGTGATGACTTTTCCGCTTCCACAAAAACGGTGTCAAAGGAGCCGTCAGCCACGGCCAGGGCCGCCCACGCGGCGGGGCGCACCGGGGCGGCGGCTTCGGGCCCGGCCAGCCTCGCGAGGTCCGTGCGCCGGCTGTTCAGTTCATCGCCGGGCAGCATCGGCAGCACCCGCGCCAGACTGGCCAGCGCAACCGCATCTTCCCGATAACTGCCTTCAATCAAACCCAGCAATACCGCCGCTCGATCACGGCCGGTCTGCTCCGCCAACTCCGCCAGCGCCAGACTGCGATCCGCATCCGCAATCCCGGCCCGCGTCAGGTAAGCCTCCAGCACGGCGGGGATGCGCGGCAGGTTGGCCAGCCCGGAATTGGGCACGGACTTGAGCAGGTACTCAATGCCCTGCGGGTTGTCGGCCGCGATGGTCTCGCCGTTGTTAAGCGCCTTTCGCCATACCGGCTCCAGTTGCCGCATCGTCTCGCGCAAGGTGTAGTCGAGATAGTAGTCAGTCGGCTGTTGGAGGATCGCCAAAGCCACCTCCACCGCCTCTTTGTTGTCGTAAAAACTCGCCGCGCGGACCGCTTCCAACCGCACCCGCGGGTGCGGATGACCGGCCAGTTGGGCGAACAGATTCAGGGCGTCCGGCACGCGGTCGCGCCAGTAGCAAAGCACGCGGCCGGCGGCGGCGGCGGCGCGATGATCGGGCGAGTTGAGCATCCGCTTCAACAACTCGACGTTCACGACGTTTTGCCACTGATGCACCCAGAGCGCCTCCATCATCTGGTGTTCGTAATTCGGATCGTTCCGGTCGAGCGACTCAACCCACCGGCTCACCTCGGCGACCACCGCCCGGGCGTCATGCTTCGTCAGCTCGATCTTCGCCAGCTCGCGCGTGCGGTCCTCGGGCTCCTTTAACAGCCCGACCAGTGCCGCGATCGGCTGGCCGTGAATCTTCGGTGCCTGCAACAAGGGCCGGCCCTCGTAGGTGATGCGGTAAATGCGACCGTGCTTCGCGTCGCGGTTCGGATCGCGCAAGTGGTGCTGCATGTGACCGATGATCGGATTGTGCCAGTCGGCAAAATAGATCGCGCCGTCAGGACCGATCTTGACGTC
>CAYXDZ010000101.1:0-9954 GCA_964463815.1 uncultured Verrucomicrobiota bacterium
GTGGTGGTGCTCCCCAAGCCGCCCGGCGAGGCGGAATTACTGTCATTGGTGAAGGACGCCGCCGCGCTGGTGGTGCGCTCCGAGACCAAAGTCACCCGCAACGTAATGGCGGCCGCCCCTGAATTGAAGGTCGTCGGCCGCGCGGGCGTGGGCGTGGACAACGTGGATGTCGAGGCGGCCACCGAACGGGGCGTGATCGTGATGAACACACCCGGCGGCAACACGATCTCCACCGCCGAACTGACCTTCTCGATGCTGATGGCGCTGGCCCGCAAAATTCCGCAGGCGCATCTCTCGATGACCCGCGGCGAATGGGAGCGCAAAGCGTTCAAGGGCACCGAACTGTTGGGCAAAACCCTCGGCGTGCTCGGCATGGGCCGCATTGGCAGCGAGGTCGCCAAGCGGGCGCTGGTTTTCGGGATGAAGGTGGTGGCCTACGATCCGTACCTGACGCTGGATCGCGCCAAGGAGCTGGGCGTGGAACTGGTGGAAGAGCTGGAACCACTTTTCGCGGGGGCGGACTTCATCACGGTTCACATGTCGATGACGGAGCAGACACGGGGCATGATCAACGCGGCGGCCTTCGCGAAGATGAAGGACGGCGTGCGGCTCCTGAACTGCGCGCGGGGCGGCATCATCAACGAGACCGATCTGCTCGCCGCCATTGAGTCCGGCAAGGTGGCCGGCGCGGCGCTCGACGTTTATGAAGCCGAGCCGCTCGCCAAAGATTCGCCGATCCGGAACAATCCAAAGATCATCATGACTCCCCACCTGGGTGCCAGCACCGAGGAGGCGCAGGAAAATGTTGGCATCGAAGTCGCGGAACAGATCATCGACCTCCTGACCACCGGCGAAGTGCGCAACGCGGTCAACCTGCCGAACCTCGACGCCAAGACCTATGCGCGGGTGAAACCGTTCCTCACGCTGGCGGAGAAGCTCGGCAAGCTCGCCGGCCAACTCGCGCCCAAGCGCAATGAAAAATTGATCATCACCTACGGCGGCAAGGCGGCGGAACTGCGGAGCGATCCTATCACCCGGTCGCTGCTCAAGGGCTTTCTCGAAAGTGCCGGCGGCCAGGAGGTCAACCAGGTCAATGTGCGCCTGATGGCCAAGGGGCTCGGCCTGCTCGTCGAGGAGATCAAGTCCAACGAGGAGACCGATTACCTCGAATGGATTCACGTTGCGGTTTACAGCGGCGGGCAAAAAGCCGTGTCCGCGGGCGGTACCGTGCTCGGCGCGCGGCAGCAGCCCCGCATCGTGAGATTGAACAGCCGCACCGTGGAAATAGTCCCAGAAGGAGTGTTGTTCCTCATGAACAACAAAGACCGGCCGGGCATGGTGGGGCATGTGGGCAATTTGATGGGCAAGCATAACGTAAACATCGCGAGCATGACGCTCGATCGCGACAACGCCGGCGGCCAGGCGTTGACCGTGCTCAACCTTGACAGCGTGCCGCCGAAAGAACTCCTCGAAGAAATCCAAAAAGATCCGGACATTTCCAACGTCCGCATCGTCCGCCTCTAACTCCCAAGCTTATGAAACGATTTTCCTTACTCACCCTCGCCGGGTTGCTGGCGTTTGCCGGTTCCGCCGGGGCCGCCGATGAGCTGTTCGAAGACAAGGTCCTCGTCAAAGGGGACGGCTTTGAGATCAAGCAAAGCCAACTCGACCAGGCCTACATGCAGCGCAAGTCGCAAATGGCCGCCGCCGGCCAGAACATCCCTGATGCGGCACGCCCGATGGTCGAGCGACAGACCCTCGATCTCCTGATTCTCAAGAATCTGCTGCTCAAAAAGGCGACGCCGGAAGATCGGGCCGAAGCCACCAAGATCGTGGAATCCCAGATTAGCCTGGCACCCGAAGGTTCCCTGTCCTCCCAAGCCCGGCTGCTGGGACTGACCGATGAAGCCTTCAAGAAGGAACTCGTGGAGCAAAACTCCGCCCAGCGGGTCGTCGCCCGCGAATTTGAGCCCAAGGCCGTCGTGACCGAACAGATGAGCCGGAAGTTCTACAACGAAAACCTAAACAAGTTCGAGCAACCGGAAATGGTCCGCGCCGCGCACATTTTGTTTCTCACCAAGACCGAGCAGGGGGTCGATTTGCCGGAAGCCACCGTGAAGGAGAAGCGCGCCGCCGCGGAGAAAGTGTTGGAGCGCGCCCGGAAAGGTGAAGACTTCGCCGCCCTGGCGAAGGAATTCTCCGAAGATCCAGGCTCGAAAGACAGCGGCGGTGAATACACCTTTCCGCGCGGCCAGATGGTGCCCGAGTTTGAGAAGACCGCCTTCGAACAAGAGCCCGGCAAGATCAGCAATCTGGTCATCACCGGATTTGGATTTCACATCATCAAAACGCTGGAGAAGATCCCGCCGAAGGTACAGGAGTTCACCGAAGCCGAACCAAACATCAAGGCTTACCTGACCCGCCAGGAGTTGCAGCGCTTGCTGCAAGAGTTCACGGAAGCCGGCCGCAAGGATCCCAAGCTTGAGATCCTCGACGAGCGTTTCAAATCGTGAACCTCCGGCTCTCTTAAGAGACCGCAACCATAGAGTTCGGCAAAGAAAACGGTGCGCAAAGTTTGCGCACCGTTTTGCTTTTCAGCGCAATACTTGCGCGGAAGCCTTTACCGCCTCATCGAAAACCCCCGCCATTCCGCTGTGGTATTCACGCTGCTAAGTGAACTTAACCAATATCAAGATGCAGGCGTCTTGATGCTTACACCGACAAAACACACAACGCTCAATACACACATCTCATACTCTATGAAAACACTCACCCGATCTCTGGCCCTGTGCGGCATGGCCGCAGCCCTCGTCCTCACCAGCAACCCGGCAGTCGCCCAAAACCAAGGCCCCGGAGGCCGGGGTGCTGGGCAACGCGGTGACTTCGATCCCGCGGAAATGCGGGAACGGATGGCGGAACGCATGAAGGAACGGTTCGGCGTCACGAACGATGACGAATGGAAGATCATCTCGGAACGCATCGAGAAGGTCACCGAAGCGCGTCGTGGCACCGGCGCTGGCGGTGGCTTCGCTGCCCTGGGTCGCGGCGGCGGGCGGGGTCCCGGCGGAGACGGTGCGCCCGGTGGCGGTCGGGGACAAGGTGGACCCGGCGGTCGCGGTGGCTTCGGCGGTCCGGCCAGTCCAGAGGCGGAAGAGCTGCAAAAGGCTCTGGACGCCAATGCCAGTCCCGAGGAGATCAAGGCCAAGCTCGCCAAGGTCCGCGAAGCGCGCATCGCGAGTGAAGCCAAGCTCAAGACGGCGCAAAACCAGTTGAAAGAAGTCCTCAACACGCGGCAGGAAGCGGTCGCCGTCCTGATGGGACTCCTGCCCTGAAGGACGATCCAACATCATGCCCGGCAAGGCTGACATTCCAGCTCTGAACGAACTGCTCGCGCGGATGACCTCCGCGCGGCAGCTTTCGTCAGGGGATGCCGCGTTGTTCACCGCACACGCGGGCGAAGGCGCGCCCCCGACCGAGGAAGCTGTGTTGCGCTGGCTGGCGAAGGAATATCAGGTCGGTTACACGGCGCTGGACGAGGTGGAACCGGACAAGCAGGTGCTCTCCTTGTTCCCGGCGCGCCTGTTGCTCAAGGAAGAATTGCTGCCGCTGCGGCGCGTCAACGGGCATGTCGAGGTCGCCACCAGCCGGCTGTTCAACACGCAGGGTCTCGACGCGCTCAAGACCGTCACCGGCCTGAAGCTGCAACCCGTGCTGGCCCCCACGGAGGCGATCCAGCGCGAGATGAAGAAGCGCCTCGGCGTCGGTGCGGACACCATTGACACGCTGGGCGAGGAAGCCACGTTTCAAGTCGTCCATGACGAAGCCGACGACTCCGATCTCGACAGTGCGGCGGAGGATGCCTCGATCATCCGCTTCGTCAATCAGGTGCTCAAGGACGCCATCGAACTGCGTGCCTCCGACGTTCACCTCGAACCGTTCGAGGACGAGTTGCGCATCCGCTACCGCATCGACGGCGTGTTGCAAGACATCCCGGTGCCGGCGCAGGTGAAGCGCTTTCAGCCGGCCATCGTTTCCCGCGTCAAAATTCTCAGCCACCTGAACATCGCCGAGAAACGGCTGCCGCAGGACGGCCGCATCAAGGTGCGGATCGAGGATGCGGAGATCGACATCCGGGTTTCGATCATTCCCATGCTGCACGGCGAGGCGGTCGTCATGCGCTTGCTGCGCCAGAATTCCACCCTCAAGGGCATGGGCGAACTGGGAATGGACCAGCGCGAACTGGACTGTTTCCGGCGCGTGCTTCAGATGCCGCACGGCATCATTCTCGTCACCGGCCCCACCGGCAGCGGCAAGACTTCGACGCTCTACACCGCGCTCAACGAGATCAACGACAGCGAGCGCAAGATCATCACCATTGAAGACCCGGTCGAGTATCAGCTTCGCGGCATCAACCAGATCCAGGTTTCCGAGAAAGCCGGGCTCACTTTTGCCCGCGGCCTGCGGTCCATCCTGCGGCATGATCCGGATGTACTGCTCATCGGTGAAATTCGCGATCAGGAAACGGCACAGATCGCCGTACAGGCGTCGCTGACCGGCCACCTGGTTTTCTCGACCTTGCACACGAACGACGCGCCGGGCGCGCTCACGCGGCTGGTCGATATGGGCGTGGAACCGTATTTGGTGGCCTCCTCGCTCGAAGCCGTGCTGGCCCAACGGCTGGTCCGGGTGCTGTGCCCGCTGTGCAAGGAAGTGGATGATTCGCCAAAAGCACAGGCGTTCAAGGGCAGTCTCGGTATTCCGGCCACGACCGTCATCTACCGCTCGGTCGGTTGCCGCGAGTGTCGCAACACCGGTTTCCACGGTCGGCAGGCGATCTTCGAGTGGATGGACACGAGCAACGAGATCCGGCAGTTGATTCTCAGTCACGCTTCGACCGATGCCATCCGTGACAGTGCGCGCCGCGACGGCATGAGAACCTTGGCCGATGACGGTTGGCGGCTTGTCAAGCAGGGGCTCACCACCGTCGAGGAAGTGCTCGGCGTCACGACCGCGAAGGAAGTCACCCAATCCACCGGCCGGGTGGCCACCGCGGAGGAGCACTCCGCCTTGCCCCCGAGTGGCGCGGCGGGCCGAAGTTAACCCAATTACGTACCATGCCTGTCTTTGACTACAAAGCGCTTCAGACCGACGGCACCGCTATCGAGGGCGAACTGGAGGCGAACGGCCGGCATGAAGCGATGCGGCAGATCGACAGTCGCGGCTGGCGGCCGGTCCGCATCGCCGAGCGGGGAACCAATGGCAAAACCGCCAAAACCGCCCCGCCCCGCCCGGCTCCCGGACCGGCACCCAAGGAAGCGGCGATCAACAAAGAGGCCAAAGAGTCGGCTGGCGAGCCGGTGCCCTTCAAATTGACACTCGGTGGCAAGGGCCGCATCACGCCGCGCATGCTCGAAAATTTCACGCGGCTGCTGTCCAGCCTGCTGGCGGCGGGGGTGCCCTTGAGCCGGGCCCTGACGATTCTCCAGAAGGAAGCCGCCAACCCGGTGGCGCGGGCGCAGTGGAAACAGATTCACGACCTCGTCGTGGACGGTCTGCCGCTGGCCGATGCGATGGCGCGTTCACCCGAGACGTTTCCGAAAGTCTATGTGGCCATGGTCGAAGCCGGTGAGGCCGGCGGCTTTCTCGATGTGGTGCTCGCGCAGATCGCGGACTTCCAGGCGCGCGAAAAGGAGATGAAATCCAAGGTGATGACCGCCCTGCTCTACCCGGTCATTCTGCTTGTGCTCGCACTCGGCGTGCTGATCTTCCTGCTCGTATTCTTCATCCCCCGGTTTCAAACCATCTTCGAGGGCTTTGGCGCCACACTGCCCTTGATCACGCAGTTGATCGTCGGAGCCAGCGAGTTCATGCGCGCCTACGGGCTCTACCTGATCGTCGCGCTCGGCGTCGGCGGTTACCTGTTGCGCGCGTGGTTTGCCTCCGAGCAGGGACGCCGGGTCTGGGAGGGCGCGATTCTCAAAGCGCCGGCCATCGGCCCGCTGGTTTCGGAGTTCGCCATGTCGCGCTTTTGCCGAATGCTGGGCACGCTGCTCGGGGCCGGGGTGCCGCTGATCAACAGTCTGAATGTCGCCCGTCGTTCCATCGGCAACCAGATTCTGGTCGATGCCGTCGCCAACTCGATCGAGTCAGTGAAGGAAGGCAAGCAGCTCGGCCCAAGCTTGAGCGATTGTCCCACGTTGTTTCCCGGCTCCACCACGGAGATGATCTCGGTCGCCGAGGAAAGCGGCCGGCTCGACACCGAACTGGTGCGCATCGCCAACGTCACGGAGGGCGATCTGGACCGCCGGCTGAAGACGGCCGTCGCGCTCGCCGAACCGTTGATGCTCTTCTTTATCGCCGGCTTCATCGGCACGATCTTCATCGGCATGGTGATCCCCATTTTTTCGCTGCAAGACCACATCAAGTGAACCTCGTTTTTGACCAAACCCGTTTAACCACAAAACGACATGAAACTCCGAACTCTAAACCCCGAACTCCGAAACCGGCGCTCCCCGCGCGGCGGCTTCACGCTCATCGAACTCCTGCTCGTGCTCGTCATCCTCGGCGTGCTCGCGGCCATTGTGGTGCCGAAGTTTTCCGGCCGCACCGAACAGGCCCGCATCACGGCGGCGCAATCCCAGATCTCGACCTTCAGCACCGCGTTGGACGCGTTCGAGGTGGACAATGGCTATTATCCCCGGGGTAAGAGCGGGCTCTCGGATCTCGTGATCGCCCCCCGGGACGCGCAGAGCTGGCGCGGGCCCTACCTGCAGAAGGACATCCCCAACGACCCCTGGGGCAACGCCTACATTTACGAGAGTCCCGGCAAGAACAACCCGAGCGGCTACGACATCAGCTCGATGGGACCGGATGGTCAGGCCAACACCGACGATGACATCACGAACTGGAAGACTTCGCGGTAAAGGACGTTCCTCGCGCGCCGGTTTCACGTTGATCGAATTGATCCTCGTGATGGCCTTGCTCGTCGTCATCGCGGCCATTGTGACGCCGCAGATGTCACAGTTCTTCCGCGGGCGCAGGCTGGAGAACGAGGCCCGGCGCTTCATGACGTTGACGCGCTACGGCCAGAATCGGGCGGTGTCCGAGGGCATCCCGATGCTGGTCTGGATCGACGAGCAAGGCCGTCGTTACGGCCTCGAAGCCCAGCCCGGTTTTCTCGACCAGGACGAAGACGGCAAAGCCGTGGAATACGAACTGGCCGACGAACTGGAGATCGAAGTGGGCACCGCGATTTCGATGTACGGCGTGACCGGCACACAGGTCATGGGGCGCAATCTTCCGGCCAACGCGCGCCTGATTCGTTTTGAACCGGACGGTTTCATCAGCGACCAAAGCCCGGAGTTGATTTTGATCCGTCGCACCGCAACCGCCAGCGACCTCGTGGCCATCGGTCCCGGCCGCAACTGGCAACACTACGAAGTCTATACGAACCAGATTTATGCGCTGCGTTAAACCAACGCGGGCGGGCTTCACGCTCGCCGAAGTGCTGGCCGCGCTGGCCTTCATGGCCATCGTGATCCCGGTGGCGGTGCAGGGCATTGCGGTGGCCAGTCGCGCCGGCCAGGTGGCGGCCCGGAAGGCCGACGCCGCCCGCATCGGAGACAGGGTGCTCAACGAACTCGAGGTCACCGGCCAACTCCTGAGCGGGGTGCAAAGCGGAGTCATCCAGGAAGGCGCACGCGAGTTCCACTGGTCCATGCAGACGCAATCCTGGTTGGAGGGCAATCTGAATCAAGTGACCGTAAGCGTGGCGTTTGAAGTGCAGGGCCAGGCTTACGATGTACAACTGGCGACCTTGATTGATCCCAACGCCACCACCACGGGAACGGAGGTCGGGCAATGAAACAGGGTTCTTCCATCAAGGTCCACAACCAGGGTTTCACCCTGATGGAAATCCTGCTGGCCCTGGCGGTGTCGGGAGTGGTGCTCTCCGTGATCACGACGGTGTACTTCAGCGCGTTGCAACTGCGCAATCGCACGACCCGCACGTTTGACGAATCCCTGCCCCTGCAACACGCGCTGCTCGTGCTGAAACGCGATCTCGCCGCGTTGGTGCCACCAGGCGGAACCTTGAGCGGCGAACTGCAAACGACGCCGAACTCCGACGCGGGTTCCGCGATGAACTTGTTTGCCAATGGCCAGCAGGTCAGTCCGTTGCTGTACACCGCGTCCGGCATGATCAGTGAATACTCGCCCTTCGCGGACGTGCAGCGGGTGGCGTATTTTCTCGTCGATCCCACGAACACGCTGGTTGCCGGCCGCGATCTGGTGCGCATCGTCTCCCGCAACCTGCTGCCCGCCACCACCGATGAGGCCGGTTCGCAGTGGCTGATGGGCGGCGTCGAGTCGATGTACTTTCAATTTCACGACGGGACCTTCTGGCTGGACACCTGGGACAGCACGATCTCAAGCAACCTGCCGACTGCGATCAAAATTCAACTCACGCCTGCCGGTGACGCGACGCGGGCAAACTATTATTTACAGGCACCGATTGAAGTCGTCGTGCCCGTTCTCGCCCAGGCACGCACGGGCTCCCCTGAAGACACGGGAGGTGACCAATGAACGTGCGCCAAATTTCCTCAACCCGCCGCGGTTCGGTGCTGATTCTCGTGCTGTGGATCGCGTTCGGACTGGTGGTGCTGGCCATTTACTTCGCCAATTCAATGAGCCTCGAGCTGCGGGCCGCGCAAAACCGCGTGGCCACGATCACCGCCGAACATGCCGCAAACGGGGCCGCCCGCTACGTCGGCTACATCCTGACGAATTACGGCACGAACGGGATCATGCCGAACCTTGCCCAGGACTTGCCGGAGTTCCGCACCGAAGCCGTGCCGGTGGGCGAGGCTTACTTCTGGCTGTTGGGAAGGAGCGATCAGCAAACCCGGCCGGAACGACCCGCCTTCGGATTGATCGATGAAGCCTCGAAGCTCAACCTGAACACCGCAACCGTGGCGATGCTGGAAGCCCTGCCCGGCATGACGGCGGAACTGGCCGCCGCGATCATCGACTGGCGCGACGAGGACAGCGACCCGACCGAGAACGGTGCGGAAGATGAAATCTACGCACGCCTCAACCCGCCGCGCCGGGCAAAGAACGCGCCGTTTGAAACGGTGGAGGAACTGCGACTGGTCCATGATGCCACGCTCGAGATTCTTTACGGCGAAGACACCAACCTGAACGGCACGCTCGATCCGAACGAAAACGACGGCGACAACTCGCCGCCTTACGACAACCGTGATGGCCGGCTGGATCCGGGTATTCTGGAATACGTGACGGTTTACAGCCGCCAGCCCAACACACGGGCCGACGGCTCGGCGCGGGTGAACGTCAGCCGCAACGCTCTCACACAGGATTCGCAGTCATTGCGCGAGCTGCTCGAAGAGCGCTTTGGAACCGAACGGGCAACCGAAGTTTTGCAGCCAGTCTTGTTGTCCGGCGCGAACATTCAAAGTGTGCTGGAGTTCTACCGGATCAGCGGCATGACCGCCGACGAGTTCGCGCTGGTTCACACGGACCTCACGGCGTCCAACAATCCACCCGAAGGGCTGGTCAACGTCAACACGGCCAGTGAAGCCGTGATGGCCTGCCTGCCCGGCATCGGTCTCGACAATGCGCCCGCGCTCGTCGCTTTTCGCCAGGCCAATCCGGGCCGCCTCGATTCGATGGCCTGGGTGACGGAGATTCTCGAACCCGACGCCATCGCCCAGTGTGGACGTTTCCTGACCGATCAAGCCTATCAGTTCACCGCCGACGTGGCCGCCGTGGGTCCGAACGGACGCGGTTATCACCGGACGCGTTTCGTCTTCGACAATTCGGACGGCACCCCCCGGATCATTTTCCGCCGCGATCTGACTTCGCTCGGCTGGGCGCTCAGCCCGTGGGTGCGCGAGGAGATTCAACTGGCGATGGAGAACCAACGATGAACTGGACCCG
>CAYXDZ010000102.1:0-9929 GCA_964463815.1 uncultured Verrucomicrobiota bacterium
TCAAGGGAATTTGGACAACCCGACTTTTGAGTCAACCGGAGCATTCTCCGGCCCCACCTTGGGTAACACCCCCTATGGAGTGACCGCGGAGCCGGCAATCTGATGGCGTTCAATCGCCTCCAGGCGTTGGCGCAGGGCGGCGTTCGCGTTTTCCAACTCCACCAGTCGCCGCTCCTTCGCGGCCAGTTCCGCTTCGAGTTTGCTGTTCAATCCCTGGATGGCCGCGAGCGCCACCCCATCCACTTCTAGGGTGGTGATGTTGCGGTCGTCGCGCCCGGGATAAAACGCCGCCTTGAAATCCTGCGCCATGGGGCCGAGATGCGGGGTGGCGGCGTCCGCCTCCCATTGATAATTCCATTGCTGAAGGGGGATGGCAGCCAGTCGCTCCAGGACCTCCCGGTTGTCCACCGGCTGGAAATTTTTCTTGAGATCACGATCGGAGATGACGCCCCAGGCCGTGGCACCTGCCGCCAGGGAAACGCCGGCCGTCGGTGCGCCGGTGCCGGCATTGATCGCGCTCACCAAGCGCACCCCGCCGGTGGCGCGGACGGAGAACTCGTTCGCCGCCGTGGAGGAAAACGTGCCGTCGCGGGAATCCGCCCACACGAAGCTGCCGATGTTCTGCGCCTGCGCGTTACGGCCGGCGGCGAGGCTGTTGGGTGAGAGCGCGCGATTGTTGGAGCCGCCGAGCACGGCGGCATAGAGAGCGTTGTTGCCCACCACGTTGGCGAAGCCGCCGAGGGACAACGCGAACTGGGCGTTCGAGCCAATCTGATTGTCGGTGCCGCCAAAGATGGACGCACCACTGGAACCAGTGCCAATGGAGTTGTTCAACCCGCCGAAGACGGCGGCATGAGCCGCGGACTGGTTGACCCGGTTGGACTGGCCGCCACCGATCACGCTGAAATCACCCGCAGTGGCAATGGAGTTTCGCCGGCCACCGGCCACGATGGCGCTCGCCGCGTTCACTTCATTGCCCTGGCCGCCACCGATGACACCGAAGCTGGCGGTGACGAGGTTGGGATCACTGGGTGAACCACCGCCCGCGATGGTGGCTCCCAAGGCGCCGCCCGCACTGTTGGCCGACGAGCCGCCGATCAAATTGATGGTATCGGTCTGCGCGGTTGGTTCCAGACGCAGGCCACGCTGGGCAAATACGCGCAGTTCGAGCGGCTGGTTGTCGCTGGTGCCAAGGTAATCGGTGGCCGGCGAAGTGCCGGTGTTGCCCGTCAAGCCCCAGCCCGAGCCCGTGCCGGAACCGGTCGCCGCCACGGTGAGCGTGTTGGCGTTCTGATTGATCGTGATGCCCGCGCCGGCGGCGAGCGTGACTTGATCCGTCAGTCCATTGAGCGCGCGGACGGTGGTTCCTGCGGCAATCTTGGTGGAGGTCACCGACCCAGCGGCCAGTTTGCCGGCATCCACTGAACCGTCGGCAAGTTTCGTCGCGGTCACCGCGGCATTGGCGAGCTTGGCGGTGGCGACGGCGCTGTTCGCCAGCTTGGACTCGGTGATGGCGGCGTTCGCGACCTTCGCGCTGGAGACCGCGCCATCCGCGATTTTCGCGGAGGATACCGAACTCGCGCCCAGCTTGGCATCACTGACCGCGCCGTTGGCCAGTTTGATGGCAGTGACTGCGCCATTGGCGAGCTTGGCTTCCGTCACCGACCCGTCCGCCGGTTCGCTGCTGGGGACCCCGTCAGCGAGGGTTGCCGCCACCATGGCGAACCCTGCGGTGGGCACCAGTGTATCGGGCGCAAGTTGCTCGAACCCGTTGATCCCATCGTTGAACCACACCCGCAAATGGAGCGGCAGGTTGGTGAAGGTGCTGGCCGGCAGGGCGGTCATGTTGGGGGTATCCGTGTCACCCAGGTGAACGCTGAACACGCCGGCATCAACCGGCAGGGACAGCGCGGAAGTCGGCGGCGCTCCGGCGGTGCCGGTGCCGTCATGGCTCCAGACGGTGATGGCAGCGAGACCGCTGGGCGGGGCGGCGATGGTGATGGTGGGATTCTGGGAGTAACCCGTGCCGGCGTTCTGTACGGTGATGGAAACCACCTGCCCGTTGTTCACGTTGGCGACCGCGACCGCGCCACTGCCCGTCGTGTCGGTGATGGTGACGGTGGGCGCGGTGGTGTAACCCGAGCCCGGGTTGGTGACATTGATCGCGGCCAGAAAGCCGTTCACCACGGTGCCGGCCACCGCTTGCGCGGTGGTCCCCTCCACGGAAGCCATCCGCACCAGCGCGAACTTGAACTGGCCGGTGCCGTTGAAGTCGGCCCCGGAAACCTGCACGCGGCCCTGATAACTCAGCAGCGGCGTGACTTGGGCTTGGAGTCGAGGGGGGAGGGCGACGGCAAACAGCAGCGTCGCCACGAAGAAACCCGAGGCAGAGGTTTTCATGGTTGGTTCGAGAACTTACGGACGGACTTTGCCAAGTCCCGGGCCGCAGGCAATCCCGAATCTAGGATTGCGCCGGCACGGTTGGGGCATGGCAATCAAGCTGCATCCTTGCCCGGGCGGATGCGTGCGTGCGTGCGACCCGCCCGTTTCTGTCCTGATCCCGGTCAGGGTTGTCCAACAAAGCAAAGTGCATGAAGATCCTACGCGTTTGGCTGCTGGCCGTGCTGGCCGTGCTGGCCGTGACCTGCCCCGACTCTGTTCGGGCTCAGGATCGCACCGCCGCCTCCAGGGGCGACCTTGAGCAGCACTTTGAACTCGTGACCGTCGGGGCGCTTGCTTTCACCAATGTCTGGGTGCATCGCCAGACCAATTACAACATCCTCATCCGCCACAACGGCGGCATTCACACCATCAAGCTGACTGATCTGCCCGGCGACGAACTGGCCGAGTTGCGCAGTCAAATTGGCGACCTGGCCACGGTGGAACAGCCCGACGAGAACTCAGCCGCCACCGGGCTGCTCGCCAAACTGCAAGCCGCGTTTCAAAACACCAGTCCGCAAACCCGGGCAATTGTCGGAGCCGCCGCCATCCTGCTGATTGCCCTGATCTTCGTCGTGCGCCGCCGTAACCGAAGCGCTCCACCCGCTTGAGGCAACTTTTGCACTCCTTGAAATTCACCATGAAAAAAATTGGGACCACATTTCTAGCAAACCTTCTGCTCGTAACCTTCACCGGTTCCGGCTTTGGCCAGGCAGCGGCGGATTCGGCGGCCGGCACCGTGGCCGCTGAAGAACCTGCCGCGACTGAAAGCCCGGCCACCACCGCCTCCCCGAGCACGAATGAGCGACACTTCGAACTGCTGACCATTGGCGAGGTCGCTTATACGAACGTTTGGGTGCATCGGCAGACCAATTTTAACATCCTCATCCGCCACGCCGGCGGCATCCAGACCATCAAACTGACTGATCTCCCGCAGGCGGACCTCGCCGCGCTGCGTCCGCAGTTGGGTGATCTGGCGAAAATCGAGATCCAGACCGACCCCGAGCTCGTTACCCGGTTCAAAGAGATGCAAGCCTCCGAGGAATATGGCGGACAAGTGGCGGAAAAACTCCAGGAGCTGGAGCAAATGTTCAAAGCGCTCCTGTTGCCCGTGATCGCGGTGCTGGTGTTGCTCCACCTGGTGAGCTCGTTCTTCATCTACGCCATCTGCAAAAAGACCCAGACCAGGACCGGCCTGGTGGTCTGGGTCCCCTTGCTCAACCAGACAGCCCTCCTGCGCGCCGCCGGCCTGCCCGGTGTCTGGGCGTTACTGGGCTTCATGGCGCCGCTCATTCCCGTGGCGGTTTTCAGTCTGCAACTGGTGCCTCCCGCCTCCCTGTCCGGACTGGTGGTCGTCGGCATCAGCGCGGCCGGTTCGCTGGCCGCCAGCATCGTGTGGATTGTCTGGTGTTTCAAAATCTGCATCGCCCGGCAGAAGAGCGGGTGGCTCGGCATCTTGCTCCTGATCCCCGGTGTGAACCTGCTGACGTTCACCTACCTCGCCTTCGCGGACTGAGCGCGTCCATCCGGTTTGAGGCTTCCATGATTCCGCGAGAAGCGCCCCGCTGACCAGGCGCTCGGGCCTCGCGGGGCATCTTCCCGCCGTGGCGGCGCAAACTGCGTTATTGTCAGGCGCTTCAAAATCGAAGACAACCGGGCAGCATCACGTTGGAAAAGTTCACTGGACCTACCACCACGAACCATGAGCGCCCGCCGAGCCCCGCAACTGGAAGTCATCATCCAAGACCAGCATTGCAGCTTCAACGGCACGGGCTGGACCTCCACCGACGCGGAGCTGGCGGATCGTCTCAACCAGGCTCTAAACCTGATTCCCGAACCACGTGCCGGCGTGTTTGAGATTGCCGAGCAAGTCATTCGCAACGCCGGGGTTGGGGAACACGCCCGGATCATTTCCTGCCGCGAAGGCGACTGAGGCAGCGGGACCGGGCGGGCAGCGGTTGGTTTTTGTCCGGTGCCCGGCGTCGGTCGCATTCTTCGAGGAGCTTTCAATCCGCTTTCAGATTTCACTTTTCGGGCAACGGCCGGGCTCCTAGTGTCCCGCCCTTTATGAGCTCCAAGACCCTCAAGATTGCCGCGCTGGCCGGCGATGGCATCGGCCCCGAAGTGATGCGCGAAGCCCTCAAAGTGCTGGGTGCCGCAGCGAAGAAATTTTCCCTGACTCTGGTGATCACCGAAGCCCCCGTGGGCTGGGCGGGCATCGATGCCGGCGGTAAGGCGCTGCCCGAGGCCACGCTGGTGTTGTGCCGGCAGTCGGACGCAATTCTCTTCGGCTCGGTCGGGTTGCCGGATCGGGATCCCACGATCCCGAAGGACCAGCGCCCCGAGCGCGCGGCGCTGTTGCGTTTACGTAAGGAGTTCGGCCTGTTTGCCAATCTGCGCCCGGTCACGCTCCCCAAGGCCTTGTCGCACGCGTGTCCGCTGAAGGCCGACCGCCAGGGCGACGGCTTGAACCTGCTCGTCGTCCGCGAGCTCACCGGGGGGATGTACTTCGGCCAACCCAAACTCACCGAGGAAATCGTCGTTCCGGATCGCAAGGACGGCGACCTGCACCCGGCTCATCGCGCGATTGATACGATGGTTTACACCACGCCGGAGATCGAGCGCATCGCCCACGTCGGTTTCAAGGCCGCCCAACTGCGCCGCCGGAAACTCACCAGCATCGACAAGGCGAACGTCCTCGAAAACGGCGTGCTCTGGCGCGACGTGGTCACGCACGTTCACCGGCACTACCCGGACGTCACCCTGGAACACATGTTCGTGGACAATGCCGCCATGCAGTTGATGCTCCGGCCGACGCAGTTCGATGTCGTGCTCTGCGAGAACTTGTTTGGGGACATCCTCTCCGACGAAGCGGCCGCGCTCGCGGGTTCGCTCGGCATGTTGCCCAGCGCCAGTCTTGGCAACACCACGGGCGAAATCACCTTCGGCCTCTACGAACCGGCCGGCGGCACCGCGCCGGACATCGCGGGGAAAAACCTCGCCAACCCGATCGCACAAATTCTCTCCTCGGCGATGATGCTGCGTTACAGCTTCGGTGTGAACGACGCCGCGGCGGCCATCGACAATGCCGTGGCCAAAGTCATCGCCGACGGCCTGCGCACCGGCGACATCTTCAACCCCGAGGACAAGTCCGCCCGCAAGGTCGGCACCGCCGAGATGGGCGACGCCATCGCAGCGGCAGTGTGATCCGCGCTCAAGGCAGGCGTGTCCGGTAGTATCTGTGGCTCGTAGCGGGCGCGTCCTCATCGCGGAAGACAAAGTCCCCGTTGGAAAAGACCGCCGTGCCGAGCACAGTCCAGTTCGTCAGGTTGCCGGACGCTTCAACGCTGTAGGTCAGGTTCGTGGTCCCTACGAAGTTAATCCGCGCTTTTCCGCCAGGGCCGATGACCATGCCGGTGATCCGGCTGGGAATACCATACTCATACGCGCCGACATCGACCACGGCCTGACCGTCGCCGTTACCATCGAGCTGGCGGGCGTTGCCGCCGGCATCATGCCCGGCGAAGAGCATCGTCGCAAAGCCGGCATCCACCGCGGGGGAAGTTGCCAGCAATCGGAAATCACTCCCGCCGGGGTTGGCGAATCCCGGAGCGATTGCCGGGATGTTCGAGCCCGGCCAGCCACCTTGAATGATGCAGTGAACAGAGGCGATCGCGCCGAAGATCTGATTCCCGCCGAATGCGGCCGTGTTCCCCCAGATGATGCAGTTGACCATGTTTGGCGAACCCCAGACACCGCCGCCATTGTTGGAGGCGTAATTGTTGACGATGGTGCAATTGATCATTTCACCGGTGTTTTCCACAAAGATCGCGCCACCGTTATCGGACTGATTCTGCGCGAAGAGCGAGCTTTCAACCCGGCCGTGTTTCCGCAAGTAGAGCGCGCCCGCGCCGAGTGTGGAGAGGTTGCCGCGAAACTCACAGCGCTCGACAATGCCCGTGCCGCCGATCCAGATCGCCGCGCCCCCCGCTCCCCGGTTGTTGAGGAACCGGCAGTTGCGGATGGTGGCATCGCCGGCCGAGGCGATGCCCGTCCCCGAGAACGTGCCGAGCACGCCGTCCAGACCGTTGCCATCGCGGATGGTGAAGCCATCGACCAGTGCGCCCGTGGCGGTGGTCACGATGCGCTGGCTGTTGTCCGAATTATCGCCCGGTTGGCCGATATCGCCACTGAGAATGGTTTCGTGGGTGGCGGGCTCCCGCTGGTCGCGGCGGGTCTCACTGCCCGCGAAGCCGCCCAACAGGAACACGCCCGCCGGCACCGGAAAACTGCGGGAGCGGTCGGCGGGCAGACCCGTGTGCGGTTGATAGGTTCCCGCCGCCACCCAATACTCCCGGGCGTCCGTGGCGGTGACATTGGTCAGGGCGTGGTAGAGGTCCCGGTAAGCCAGCGTCCAGCTCGAGCCATCGCCGCCGAATCCCGGTTGAGGTTTGACGAAGGCCACACCGCCCGCCTCCGCCGCGCCAATGTCCGCCCGTGGCTCACCGGTAAACGAACCGTCAACTCGCACCCCGGCGCGGATGCGTGGTCGGCCCACGAGGTCCAGCGTAACCTCTGGTGGCAGGGCGGCGTTGCTCCCGGCGTCAATGGCCCGTGATCCGTTTGCCAGCCGCGCGCGATCCAGCGGGCTGGTCAGCAGCGGGTCGGCATCCAGGTTGCCCGCGCCGGGAAATCCTCCCTGAACAATCGAATAAGTTACCAGAGGATTGCCGGCGATCCCTGAGCTGGTTCCGCTGTTGTTCCAGATGATCGAATTCACAATCTCCCCCGTCCCCGGAAACACGATCGTCTCGACGCCAGCCTCCGGCCCAAAGTTGCCCGTCACGTTGCAGTTGATCAGGCGCGGCACGCCCATCGCGGCGAACAGGGTTGAGCCGTCCCCACCGCCGGCATGATTGGCCGAGAAAACACAATTGATGAACCCTGGATCGCCGCCCGTGGAATAAACCGCCGAGCCGCCACCGGAGCGCAGGTTGGTGAAGTTGCAATTGCGGAACACCGGCGAGCCGCCCTCGTTCAAGAACCCGGCCCCCACGGCGTTCATTCCTTCCGCCCCGGGCGTGCCGGCGGTTTCAATCCGGAAGCCGTCCACGACCGTGTCGGCCCCCACGCCCGCATCCGCGCGCAAAATGTGGTGCGTGATGGAATTCTGCGGCGCGCCTGGCTCTGGCCAACCAGACAGCAGCGTGACCTGTCCGGGGTTGGCGATGGGAATCACAAGTTGTCGTTCCTCCAGGCTGGTCTCAATTCCCAGGAAGTTGCCGTACAGCTTCACTCCGGGCTTGAGTTGAAAACTGGCCCCGGCACTCGCGCTTGCTCCCGGCCGGTAGATCGCCCGGAAAGGGATGATGGTTTCCCCAAAGATTTCGGTGGCGGCGGCCACCCAGATTTCATCGCCGGGCTGGGCGGCGGCCAGAGCCGGGTCGAGGCGGACGAAGGCACTCTGCCAGGACTCGCCGTTATTCGCGCCGGTGGCGTTTTGTTTGACGAACCAGACCCGGGCCGTCGCCGGGCTTGCGAGGAGGAACAGGGCGATGGCCAAGCTGCCAGCCCGCCGGAGGTGAAAAAGTGGTTTCATACGTTTCTCAAGTTATTGTCCGAACGGGAAAGAACCTTACAAAGATTCTTCGCTCGCGGGCCGTTAATTTGCCCTTTCCTTCGGGCAGATCGACGCGCAGAGAACACCATGGGGGCGGTTTAGGTGCCGGCCTCACATGGGCCGTTTCAATCGCCGGCGTTATTGCCACCCCGCAAGCTCCTGCCGGCGAAAGCAATCCAGCGCGTGATCGTTCACCATGCCGGTGGCCTGCATGTGCGCGTAGATGATCGTCGAGCCGACAAACCGAAATCCCCGCTGCTTGAGATCCTTGCTGATCGCGTCCGACACCGGCGTCCGGCCGGGATAATCCTTCAGCGTCCGCAGCCGGTTGACGATGGGTCTGCCCTCGACGAAGCGCCAGATGTAGGCGTCGAAGGAGCCAAACTCGGCCTGCACTTTGAGAAACTGCCGGGCGTTGTTCACCGCCGCCTCGACCTTGAGCCGGTTGCGGACAATGCCGGGGTCGAGCAGCAGTTTTTCGATCTTCGCCGCCGAGTAGCGCGCGACTTTTTCGGCGTCGAAATCCGCGAAGGCGCGCCGGTAGTTGGCGCGTTTGCGGAGGATGGTGTACCAGCTCAGGCCCGCCTGCGCCGCTTCGAGGGTGAGGAACTCGAAGAGCCGGCGGTCGTCGTGGACCGGCACGCCCCACTCATCGTCGTGATACGCCACGTAGTCGGGCTTCGAGAGGTCCACCCAGGGACAGCGTTTCAGTTTGTCATTCATATTTGGCGGTAGGGGGAGGCTTCGGCCGGGCCGTGGCTCTAAGCAGGCCGTGGTGGTTATTGCGAATCACGAAGAGACAAGTTGTTCAAACCCACCAGCACCAGCCAAAACAACAGACACAGCGCGGGCCAGATGCAAAGTATGATTCCGGCGACTTTCTCTTCGGACTTGCCTCGGATGATTACCTGGATCGCTGAGACAATGGTGATGCCGATCAAGCCACCGAACAGAAGTTTACCCCAGAGCGGACTGTCACGATCGATCCATTTCCCATATTGGCTGGCGAGGAGCATCAGCAACCCAGTTCCAACCAGCGCAACGCCGATGCGAAGGATAATCTCAAGGCGCACGGTTAAAGAAAATCGCGTTCCCGGTCGGAAAGCAACCCTTGGCTTCGTCGGCTGCTGGCGCAAATTTCCGATCTCGGCAAACGCCCGGACCTGCCCCACACTCGCCGCCGCATGAAGCTCGAACTTCGCAAGACCTTCCAGTTTGAAGCGGCGCACCTGCTGCCGCTGCTGCCCGCCGCCCACAAATGCCGGCGGTTGCACGGCCACAGTTTTCAGGTCGAGGTCGTGGTCGAGGGCGAGAACGATCCCAAGCTCGGTTGGGTGATGGACTACGCCGACATCTCGGCCGCGTTCAAGCCGCTCTGGGAGCAGCTCGATCACAATTACCTCAACGAGATTCCCGGCCTCGACAACCCCACCAGCGAAAACGTCGCCGTCTGGATTTGGAACCTCCTGAAGCCAGCGCTGCCGTTGCTCAAGGAGATCGTCGTGGCCGAAACCTGCACGGCCCGCTGCGTCTATCGCGGTTAGAACACCTGCAAAAGCCAGGGAACCGGCGGCAAGCGCGGGCTCGCGACGTGGCAGCCGGGGTAAAGTGAAGCAATGCGACTGCCCGGCTTGCTCGGACTAAGGCATCAGTGTTAGCGTGCGTTCACAATCAATGCCAGCCATGCGAATAACAATTCTGGTGGCTTTGGCTGTCTTGGCTATGGCGCTGGTGATGGTGCTGTTCAACCGGGGCGACCGTGACGGCACGAGCACGCCGGGAGAACATCCCGTCTCGTCAAGCGACGCGACAGCGCTGACAGACCGGGGTGCCCTTGCGACCGCCTGGCAAGCCCGGTCGGATCCTGGTG
>CAYXDZ010000103.1:0-9852 GCA_964463815.1 uncultured Verrucomicrobiota bacterium
TGTTTTTGTTCTCATAAGTCGTCGTTTGGTGTTGCGTGTGTCTGCGCGAATTAATCAATTTCTCACCCCACTGTCAATGAGTTTTTTGAGAACCATCACGTCTTTTCCAAACTGTCATATTCCAAGCCGCATATTCTTGAAAACAGGACGGTTTGCCGCCATCCCAAAGGCCGTTCCGACACAACAACAACCCGCGTGTTTGGGGGAGAATCGAGCTCCTCGTATCTGCCCGCCGGCCGGCTTGGAATGCCGGCCCTACCGGAATTGCGCACCTCACATCGGCCGGCTCAGATAGAGACCGGCCCTACCGCGGCTCGCGGGTGGTAGGGCGCCTTCTTCCTGGCCGAGTTGCAGCGGTTGGGGATTCTGTCCACCGGCCACATTTACGATCCGCAACTGCGGCCGGCGCATGAGCCTGGTGCAGCAACCCACCGCCCTGATGCTCAGTTTCAAAAGCCTCTACGCGCGGACCACGGGCCAACCGCTGAGCCTGAGCCGGCTTAAAGGCATGGCGCTGGAGAAGGCCAAAACCCTGTACGAACATCCGGCCAATTGTCTGATTGCCACGGTGCAGAAAGAACACATCGAGCAACCGGATCGAAGCATCGCGCGGATCGAAAGGACCGTGCTTTAGTCGGCGCGGGAACTGCCCAGTTACAAAAGCTCACCACGCTGCCGGGCATTGGCCTCATCCTGGGCATGACCATGACGATGGAAGTGGGCGACCTCCAACGGTTTAAAACCCCGGGCGACTTCGCCAGCTACTGCCGGACGGTGGATTCCCAGCGGCTGAGCAACGGCAAAAAGAAAGGCGACAACAGTCAGAAGAGCGGCAACAACCATCTGGCTTGGGCGTTTGTCGAGGCGGCCAACTTTGCCAAGCGCTACGACAAGCCCTGCCGGAAACGGTTCAATCGCAAAGCGGCCAAGACCAGCACGGTGATTGCGACCAAGGCGCTGGCCTGCAAGCTGACCAAAGCCGCCTGGCACGGGATGAACCAGGTTACGGACTACAATTCCCAACGGATGTTTGGAGGGTCGAAGCCGAGCCTGGCGACCTGAATTTAGGAGCGCCGCCGTCAGCCAGGGAAAGGGGTTGATCCCAAACCCTGATTCCGCTGAAAAACCTTCGGCGTGACTTTTGGCGCGGGAAGCGTGAGTTTGGGTTTGTCGGCCAGGCCTTTCAAACCGCAATCGCGGACATGGGTGCCGCCGGGGAAAAGGTCCGCCAGGAGGCGGGGTAACTTTGGCGAGAGATTCTCGTCAAAGAGCAGTTTCATGCGGGCGTGACAAGCCGCCGGCGTTCACGGTCGGCGGCGAAGGACCGGCAGGCCGGGACGTGCTCGGCGGTCAGGTCGGGAAAGTCCTTCACAATCTCGGCCACGGTCATGCCGCCGCCCAGGTAATTCAGCACGTCGGCCACGGCGATGCGGGTGACCCGGATACAGGGCTTGCCACTGCGCACGAGGGGATCGAGTGAGATGCGCTGCCGGTAGTCCATGCCGGCGAATTAGGAGGCGGGGCATCGAAGTCAAGATTGGGGGTGATGCGCCGGCAAGTTCGCGCCGGACTCAGCGCGGCCCGGTGCTCACGGATGGTCGTCCGGCGGGATGGGGGACGGAGAAGGACGAGTTGTTCGCGGGGTTCAGTAGTTCCAAGTCGGTATCCGGGATTCGTGCCGCCCACAGCGTCCGCCTTCGCATGAGTCGGGAACTGCCCGCAGCCAGCGGAATCGCAAAGCCCCCCAAGATGCCCGCCGCCTTTCGCCAAAGGAGCCGGCGAGTCCACGTCCCATTCCACCGTCCAGCCGGTTCGGCTAATGGACGACCGCTTCCTTGACCAGCGCGGCCCCGGCTCCGGCGAGCTTGCGCAGGGCTTCGTCATCCCGGAAGCGCTTGTTGTCGGCGCGGATGCGGGCGGCGAGGGTCTTGCCGATGGCGTGTAGGATTGGGGCGGCCAGCTCGGGAGCCTGGTCGATCAAGTTTTCAAACGCCTCGACCGAGACTTTCAACAGCTTGCTGTCCAGATTGGCGACCACATCGGCCGAGCGCGGTTCGTGGTCGAACAGCGCGATTTCCCCGAAGAATTCCCCGCTGCCGAGCGTGGCCAGAATGCGTTCCTTGCCGCCGAGCATCATGCGCACGCGGAGTTCGCCTTCCAGAATCAAATACATGGCATCGCCAGGGTCGCCGATGCGCACCACCTCCGCCCACTGGCGCACGGGCAGCACTTCCATGAATTCACCGAACTTGGCGAGCTGTTCCTCGGACAAGGCCGCCAGGATCTTCACCCGGCGCAGGGCTCCCGTGTTCAACTGTCCGGCGGGCGTCTCGAAGGTCGCTCCCGCCCGGCGGCGTTTTCCGAAAACGATCTGCAGCTCGGGCACCTTGCCCGCGTGGAGCCAGCGATTGTCCTTTTGCGAGAAAATCCAGGTGTCCGCCGTGACGCGGTCGTCCTGAATCCAGTCAATAAGGGTAGGCAACTCAACTGGCCCATAGCCATTTTGATCAGCACCCCAGATGATGAAGCCGTCAGTTTGGTCGTTGTCTTCCATGCAGGATCACTATCGGCAGTCGCAGGAATCTATAAAGTGCAAATTTTGCCCCCCGGCAAAAACCCGCCCTCCCCGGTCAGCGGGTTTCCGGTGCCGGAGCGGTCTCCCGCACTGCGGTTTGCCGCCACCAAACCGCCAGCAGGCTGCCGATCACGGAGTGCATCGTCGCCGATATGGCGGCCGGCAGCGGAGCCAGGGCCAGGGAGGCAAAGTTCTGCTGGGCCAGCACCGCGCCCAAGCCCGAGTTCTGCATACCCACCTCGATGGCAATGGTCTGTCGGGCCCGCCGCGGGCAGCGAAACCCGGCGGCGAACGCGTAACCCAATCCGAAGCCCCCCACGTGCAGAAGACTCACGGCGGCGAACAAAGCCAGCGCCGCCTCGCGCAGGGCGGTCGTGTTACGTCCGATGATGCTGCCGCAAATCAGGGCGATCACGATGACGGAGACCAGCGGGGCCACCGGATTGACGGCACTTACGAGGCGCGGTGCGAAGTGATTCAGGAGCACGCCGGCCACCACCGGGGCGACGACCACTTGCAAAGTGTTGAAGAAGAGACCCCAAAAATCCACCGGCACGTACGCCCCGGCCAGCAAGCTGGTCAGCAGTGGTGTCATCAGCACGGCACCAAAAGTGGAACACATCGTCATCAGCACCGAAAGCGCGACGTCAGCCCGGGCCAGGTAGGTGACGACATTCGAGGCCGTGCCACCGGGACAACACGCCACGAGGATCAGCCCCACCGCGAGCGCAGCCTCCAATTGAAACACCCGCGCCAGGCCCCAGCCGAGCAACGGCATGATGACGAACTGGGCGACAAACCCGATGGCCACCAAGACCGGCCGTCGCGCCACGCGCCGGAAGTCATCAAACGTGAGGGTCACTCCCATGCCGAGCATGATCACCGCGAGACCCCAGGTGATCCAGGGACCGGTGAACCAGGTGAACCAGGCCGGCTGGAAGAACGCCGCCGCACCCGCCAGCAGCACCCAGATTGGAAACAAGTTCGCCAGCAGGTGGAGCAAGCGCGCCATGAGTTGATCAGTCCTTGATCCAGCCGTGGTGGCGACCCATCCAGTACGGCAGCAGGAAGTAGGTGCCGCATTCGAGGTAGCTCCCCTCCCCGCCGCCATCCGGCACGTAGGGGTTGCCGTTCCACTTATGCTGAGGACGTTCGTCCGGTGGCAGGGTTTCCTGAATTTCGAACCGCCCGAAGCGATCGGCTTGCGGCCGCAACTGGACATCGGTTCGCCGGCTGTTCCGCACGGTCCACTCGAGGGGCAGCCACGGAATGCGCTCCAAGGTGCGAACCGAATCGGCCCGCAACACGCGCGTCAGCCGCCCGGCACCGCTGGCGGCCGAGATGTAATTCCAGAGCGGGTTCATGTCCGGCCGCACCTCGCCCCAGATGAAGCGCACGCTTTCGAGATACTTGCTTCGCAAAGCCGGGTCGCGTTCGTAGCGCAGCAGCGGATCGAGCGAGAGAAAGGCGAGTTCGTCGTCCGAGAAGTTGATTTCACCCCCACCCGGCCAGCGGCGGTATTCCGCGATGAAATCCGCATAGCCCCGCCGCACGCGATCCTCGTACGCCCGCGCATACTTGGCGTCACCCGTGACATGCTCCGCGATCCGCAAAAAGGCGAGCAACTGCATCGACCGCAGCGCCCGTTCGTAACGCCCTTCCTCCGTGGCGAAGTAACGCTCGGACCACTGGCCCCAGCGGGTGGGTTCGCCGTCGAGATCGAGCAGGTCGTAATCGTTCGCGATGAGATGATCCGTCATCGCGCGGATCAACCGGCGAATCGTCGTCTTCTGCGCGTCGTCCGCCGCGAGGTCATAAAACAGCGCGTGACCATAGTAGTGACCGACACTTTCGTCGGAACTCGTGTCGCCCTTCCACAACCACCTGCCATCCGGCGTGGGATGCCATTCGCCGTTATCGTGCCGATCACCGGTGGCGACGAAACTGCGCGCGGGGAAACCCGGATGCCCCGTGATATCGAGCAATCGCACGATTGCGTCAAAGGCGCGCGAGGCCCGTTCCCGCGCCTCGGGTTCACCGGTCACCGCGTAGCGATACGACTGCGCCCCGAGATACATGGCGGTCCACAGGCCGTCGTTGTCGTTGTCGATGGTGTAACTGGTTTCGAGGTTGCCCGGCTCGCGCAACCGGCAGTCCGCCACGAAGCCGTACCGTACGTGATGCTGCTCGACCAACTCCTCGAAGTGCGCCGCCTTGCGGGCGAGCGTCATCGGCCGCCATTCGATCAGCGAGGCACCGGTATCGGTGCGAATCCACACACGGCGCCCGGCGGCCGACTCATCGACAACGATGTTGCGGACGAAGTTGTCCTGGAGCCAGCGCGGTCCCGCGAAGAACTGCCAGCGGTCCCACGCGTGGCGGGCTCGGGGATCGAATCGCGCCGCGCCCTCGGGGCCGCCGAGCCACGTCGCCCCGTCGGATTCGACCGCGAACACTTGCAGGTCCGGCACCGGGCCGGGTTCCGCGTGAAGCCAGGGTTTGCGAGCAGCCTCGTTGAGAACGACTGCCGGCAATCGCGCATCGTTCAGCGCAAATTGTTGAACCGTCTTTTGCAGAAACTCGGCGCGGACCGTGTAGGCACACGCGCCCAGCAGCAGGGCAAAAATGAGAGGTCGCATGAGGGCGCAGCTATCGAAGCGCGGTCGCGAATGGCTGGCAAGCGTGGAACTGTGCCCGGCAGCAAGTTCACCTCCCTGCGGTTATTCATTCCGCAACGCCGCCAGCAACTCGCCTCGCAGCGCCACGCGCGTCGCCAGCCACGTCCAGACGAGACCGTTCACCAACACGCCGGTGAGCGTGAGCGGCAGTGAGCGCCAGGGAATCTCGCCGCCCGGCGACAGCACCGCGGGCAGAATGGCGATCACGGCGGTGACCAGCCCCAGCCCCAGCCCGAGCAGCAACAGGAACAGGTGTTCAACCAGGATCATGCGCTGCAATTCGCGCCGTCGGAAACCGACCGCGAGCATCAGCCCGAGTTCCCCGCGCCGTTCGAGCACATTGCGCAACACGACCACGCCCAACCCGGCGCTGCCGAGCAGCAGGCCGAGACCGCCGAGCACCTGGAACGTGCTGAGGTAGGTGTTCTGCACGGCGTTGAAGGCGTTCATCCGCTCGACCGCGGGCGTGAGTTCCAGACCGATGTCGGACATCCCGCGCGACAAGGCCGCCGAGATGTCCGCCACTTGGTCCGCCGGCGCGTCGATGAGGAACATCCGGTAACCGCTCTCGCCGGGGAAGCGTTTCAGGAACTCCGCCTCATCGATTACAAGGTTGCCTTGCAGGATCGAGTTCTTCACCGCGCCGACGATGCGCAGCTTCAGGGGCCGGCCCAGCTCATCGGTCATCTCGATGACGTCGCCGACCTTCTTTTGCAGCGCCCACATGAGCGAGTTGAAGTCGCCGATGCAGGGAATCTCGTCGTCCGCCAGGGGGGCGGCCGTGGCCGGTTGAAGTTCACCACGGCGCAGCGCCAGCCAGGGATTATCCGGATTCACACCATCGGCCAGCGCGGCAAACGTAAACGCCCCGCGCCCGGCAAGTAGCTCCGGGTTCACGCCCACCACCTTCGGATTCTGCGCCTTGTTCAAGTTGAGGCAGCTCGCCTCGTCGCCTTCCCGCACGCGGAAGGGCACGAAGGACGCACCCTCTACGGTGCGCGGATTCAGGCCAAAGAAGTCGCGCCCGCGTTCTGTGTTCAAGTCGTGCGAAACCGGCAGCGCGGATTCGCCGATCAGCGCGAAACCGCCGGTGCCGGACGTGCGTTGCGCCGCGTCCTGGGTCGCGTCGAGCCGGAACGCGGCGATGGCCACGACGAGGAACGTGCCCGATGCGAGCAGGGCGATCGTGGCCACGCTGCGTTTGCTCCGGCGCGTGGCATTGCGCAGGGCGAGCTGGCGCTGGGTCAATTCACCGGGGCCGGCATCCGTCGGAGCGCGGACGGCTCGTCCGCCAGCAGCGTCAACGCTGTTTCGCGCTGACGAGCCGTCCGAGCTCCGGTTCAACCGCGCGAACCACACGCGGACGAACAACAGTCCCGCAATCAACACCAGCGCCCCGACCCCAAAGAAGTCGCCGGACGCGGATGCGAGCCCCTTCCTGAAAGCTCCGGCGACCAGGGCCAATGAACCCATTAACAGGAGCCCGCCCAGGAGCAACGCCCACTTGCCCGAAGCCGCATCGAAGCGTTGGGCCGCCGCGTCACCGCCTTCGCTCAATAATTCGCGCGCCGGTTGGTTCGCTTGCTTGCGCAGCGTCCACCAGATGGTCAGCGCACTCACGATGGCCGCCCCGAAGATGCCCACGATAACCGTCTGCGTGGTGGCGTGAAACGACAGTGCTGCCGAACCAACCGCCGCGCTCCAGATCGAAGTAAGCCCGCCGACCATCGCCTGGGCATAGGCGAGTCCGCCCAGCGCCCCGAGCAATCCGCCGACGAGTCCCAACACCACGCCTTCCTTGAGCAGCAGCCGGCGCACTTCCTTCGGGCGAAAACCGAGGGCCAGAAGGGTGCCGGTTTCCGTCGAACGCTGTTCGAGGCCGAACTGGAACAGCAGCGCCATCAAGAGCAGCGCGGCGGCGATCAGGAAGAAGCTGAAACCAATAAACAGTCCGCCAAAGTCGATGCCCTGCGAACTTGCGGCGAGCGCCTGCTCGCGCACCGGCTCAAAGCGCAGACCCACTTCGGCCGGCTGGAGATGGCCGAGAATCGCTAGCGCAAGTTCATTCATGTCCACGCGGTTCGCCGGCCAGCGAAGCGCGGTGGTATCACCGAAGCGGTTGGCCCAATATGATTGACCCGCCGCCAGTGTGATGAAGGCCTTGGGCGTGCCGCGATGATCCTTCCAGTAGGCTTCGTCCTTCGGCCGGATGCGATGGGATTCCAGCTCGAAGCCGGCCTCCCAGTCGCGCGTCGTCTCGGCGTCGGACACACCCGGAAAGTCCGGCATCAAATCGCGATCGGCCGCCGCACCCGCGAGCGGCACGATGCTGTGAACCCGAAAGGTGTTGGTGACTTCGGCGAGCGCGCGGCCGGCATCGAGCAGGTAATAGCGGAACGATACCTCGTCACCGGGTTGTGCGTTGAGATCCTCGGCCAGCCAATCGTTGAGGATGATCTGATCGTCCGCGAGGTCGGCCGGCACGATGGGCGGCCCGAGCGCGGTGATCATCGAGTAGGGCGTCGAGTTCGTGCCGCTCCAGATTTCATTGGCGAAGTAGGTGAGCACAGGGCGGGCATCCGGCGCGGCGGCCCCGGCGGCGGCGAGCTTCGCGGGATCGAGAAACACCCGCGGCGACCGCAGTTCGATCTCACCCGTCGCGGTGACGCTGCGCAGTTCCAGTTCGGCGTCCGCGAGTTGCCAGCTTTGCTCAAGGAAGATGGCGGCTGATTCGAGATCGAGTCCGGCGGCGAGCAACAGATTGGCACGGCCGGGCAGCTTCAGCCGGTCCTGCAAGCCGGCGCGATCGAGGAAGGCGGTGTAGGGGGCAATCTGATTGGCCCGCAGGCTGAAGCGACCCAGCTCGGCGTCGGTCACGACGGCGTGGACCTGCAGCCGCATGGCCACGGCCAGATCGTCCTGCGGCGTGATCGCGGCGTCGCGCGAGAGCAACGAAGGCTTCAGCACGCGCAACAGAATGGTGTCGCCGGTCGCGACGTTGAGCTGTGTGGCGAGCGGCTGGTTGAGCACCACGGCGTCGGCGGGGATGGCGTTGAAGGCCGGCGGCTTTTCCGCGAAGGCCCAAAAGGCATCATCAACACCGAGCACCTGCACCCGGTTGGCGCGCGCGGTGCCGTCAACAGCGTTGGCGGTGCCGTCCAGTTGCACGGCGGCGGCGAGCTTTACACCAAGTTCGGGCGCCACGGCGGACTGCATCTCGGACGCGAGGGCATTTCTAAAGAAGCGGTCGCCCGCGCTCAGCGCCAGTTCGGTCTGGCCCAGCCGGGCGAGCGCCATTTCGCGAAGGCTGATGCGCACCGAGTCGCCGACCACCAGCGCGCCGATCAGCGCCGCGCTGCCAATCGCCGCGCCCAGCACCACGCCGAGGTGCGAGCGCAGATGAAAAACCAGGCTGCGAAGGATGAGGGTGAAGGGAGTCATGGTGTGGCAGGGCAGGGTCACGGTTTTTTGCTCATTTGTCAGCGTTTGGACCCGGGGGTGAAGTAGCATGCTGAACGTGACTTGGGAAGCCTGCTCGACCTTGATTTCCAGTTGGTTGGAATCCAGCAAGGCACGCTTTCCGGTGACGCTCAACCCGGGCCATCTCCCCGCCACCTGCCGCGCACCAACTCCAACAGCCGCCGTATCGAGGGGGTGCTCTTCGAGCAAAGTCATTTCCCTTTCGAAGTCGAACAGCTCGGCTTGCAGGGCCGCCATGCAAGCCGACGGCCGCAGTCCCAAGCCGCAGCGTTTCGAGCCGAAGGCGTTGCTGGTCTGGGTGGAAAAGCAAATCGCCCGGGGCCGGGCCCTTTTGATTGCGGCCTGCACCGGCAACTCACCGCCCTGGCCGCGACCAGCCACGTCATCCGCCCGTCAACTGGGATGATCAGCACAAGCGCGTCAAGACCGACCGCACCGACACCCTGGCGATGCTCACCGCGCTGGATTGGTTTGTGGCCGGGAACCAACACGCGCTGGCCCGGGTGCGCGTGCCGGCGGAGGAACAGGAACGTGCCCGCACCCAGAGCCGTTTGCCCCAGACCCTGCGTCAGGATTTGAAACGCATCGCCCAGCGTTTTGGATTTAGAATGTCGCCTTGTTCCCGCAGGTGGCTGTTTGGGCGCAGAGCCGCGTCGAACTGGCCCCGGAGATCGGCGCGCGAGTCGGGCTATACCCCGGCGACCGCCGGGGCAAAGCGCTTACGCCAAGCATGAGCCTGTTGAGCAGGAGCCCCAACTCTTTGGCCACGACCTCCGCCGACTTGCCGCTGGCAAGCCAGTTTTGGACGGCTTCACGCTTGCAAGTTTGGTCGGCACCTCCCGAGAACCGGGTATCCCTCAGTTCGTAACTGAAGGGGTGCCGGCAATCAGGCAAGTCGTTAAAATGGTGCCCGCGACAGGACTTGAACCTGTACGATGTTACTCACTAGAACCTGAATCTAGCGCGTCTGCCAATTCCGCCACGCGGGCTCCGAACCCAAGCTGAGCCGTCACCGCGACGGCCGCATGGGAGCAGGTTTGTATTCCCGGCCCCATGGGCTGCGCAACATAATTCTGTGACTGAAACGATTCTCATTCGGAGCGGCAAGCATGCTTGCAT
>CAYXDZ010000104.1:0-9790 GCA_964463815.1 uncultured Verrucomicrobiota bacterium
TCGCCGCCGCCCTGAGGCACCTTCCAGCGGGTGCCCTTCGTGGTAGGTAAGTGGTCGCGCAGGAAGTCCTTGTTGAACTGCTGGGCGTTCGCGTAGATGCCCCAGTTCTCGCCGTTGATCACCACGCGCACCAGGTTGGCCTTTGGCGTCGGGATGTACTGGCGCGCAATGTGGAGCGACAGCACCGTGCGCAGAAAGGTCGGGTCGGCGTTCGCGTTGAGGAAGTTCAGCGTGCGGTAGCCGTAGACTGCCTGGTCCTCATGCACCCAGTCGAAGCTGAGGTTCAACGAACGCTTGTAGCCGTTGCCGACGCCGAACGACGAATTGCCCCGGAAGTGAATGCCCACGTCCGGATAGCCCTTGCCATCGACCGTCACTCTGGCGGGCACCTCGACGTCCGTGTTGTTGAACGCCACCAACTCGGCCTCCCATTCGGGATTCCCGAATTCGATGAAGAACGTGCGCAGGACCTTCGCGTCATAGAGCGGGGCGTCCGGATAACTCTGCACGTCGGCGGGCGTCAGCTTGACACCGGGACTTGCCGGTGGCCGGTTCCCGCCGCGTCCCCCGCCGCCCCGGTTACCCCGGCCAACGGGGTTGGCGATGATGTAATCAGCGGCGCGAGCCCGTTCAGCGGGGTTTAGCCGGCCGTCCTGGTCTTCGTCAAATTGTCCGACGACCGCCCGCTCACGGTTGCCGCCCCCACCGCCGCCTGGGCCTCCCCGGGCCGGGCCGTCTCCAGGTCGCTGTTGGGCGGCAACACTCAGGGCCAACAGGCTTGCGAACAGGAGCAGCACGCTCCGTTGGTGGCGGCGGAGTGGTCTCATCATGATGCTCAAGGTTCGTCTTGACTCCGTGGCTTTTGGCAAGGCTCAGCGCTTACAGTTTCAGTTCCCAGCCTTTCCGGAACACCGGTCTGACCCATTGGTTTGCCGCCGCGTTGTTGCTAAATTCGCCCTTGGATTGATCCCACAGCAGCTTGCCGTCGAAGTGGACTGCCGCCGCGCCGAGCACGAGCCACTCGGTGTACTTCGCCGAGATGCTGAAGTTCGAGCAAGCCGGTGCGCCGCCCTTGCACGCGCGTATCCAGTCGCGGCAATGGGCGCTGTGATTATCGCCGGTGCTCGCGCCCGGTGAACGCGCAAGGTACGCACCGGGGAGTTTGTATTCGGCCCAACGCTTGCCGGGCAACAGGCCGACGCCCTCGCCGCGACCGCTGGTTCCGAGATAGCCTTTGGAGCCGACGAAAATGCTGTTGTAGCCGCTGCGTTGGATGCCGCCGGGACCACCGCCCCGGCTGCCGCCAAAGCCACCGCGACCTACGGGCCCGACCTGCGGGCCGGTCTCGGGAATCTTGGCGGCCTCCTCGGCGGTCATGCCCGCGGGCAGATACGCGTCGCCTGCCGCGTTATGATACCAGTAGACCGTCACCGGCGGCATGCCCGCGCGGGCGGCAAATTCATACTTGATCGTAAGCTCGTCCGGGAACGTGAAGGGCGGCAGGGAATCCTTTTCGATGCACTCGACGCTGATCAATGACTCGGGGCTCAACTGCAGCGCCCAGTTTGCCGGGCCAAGAATGTGAACGCCCCAGTCACCGATCAAGCTGCTGCCGAAGTCGTAAAAGCCGCGCCAGTTAAACGGCAGATAGAAGCCGTTGCCGCCGCCACCAAATCCGCCGCCGCGTCCGCCCCGCCCACCGGCCGGTCCGCCCGGACCGCCTTGGCCGGCACCCGGCGCTCCACCGGGACGCGGTCCACCCGGCGGTGGACCGCCCGCACCGGGCGGCCGAAAACTGCGGGCGTTCCGCGCTTCCACGAAGGCGGCGTACTCATCATCGCCGGTGGTGAACTCGCGCCACGCTGCGCCGCCCAGCCACAAATTCCAGTCCAAAGTCTCCGGCACCGGCGTGGGCGGTGGGAGTGTCGTCATGCCCTGCGGCCAGCTTGGGCGGCCGGTCCAGGCATGCACTTCCTGCACTTCGCCGATCTCGCCCGACCAGAAGATTTCGCACGCCACGCGCGTCGCGTCATGCGAGTAGCCCTGATTGCCCATCTGGGTGGCCACCTTCGGATATTTCTCCGCCGCCTGCAGGAGCAGGCGTGCCTCCCAGGCCGTGCGGGTCAGCGGTTTCTCCACATACACGTGCTTGCCTGACTCCATGCAGGCCAGCGCGCACGTCGCGTGCATGTGATCGGGTGTGCCGACGATGACGGCGTCGATATCCTTGCCGGACTTGTCGAGCATCTCACGAAAGTCCTTGTACTTCGCCGCATCGGGAAACATCCCAAAGCCCGCCGCGCCGCGCGCCCAGTCCACGTCGCACATGGCAACGACGTTTTCGGCACCGTTGCTCCAGGCCTGGCGCAGATCGGTCAGCGGCTGGCCGCCTGCGCCGATGACGGCCAAGTTCAACTTCTCGTTCGGCGACTTGTAACCGAGCGCCTTGAGTGAAGGGAAGGTGCTGAGCGCGCCGGCCGTCAATACGGTCCGTTGGAGGAATTGGCGGCGGCTGACGACGGAGGATTCGGTTTTCGTTTTCATGGACGGGATGGTTGATTTTTCCAACGTTCGATCAAGGAACTCAGGGTTGCCCACCGGGCGGACGACCACCGCCAGCACCGCCGCGTCCGGGACCAGCGCCGGGAGGGCCACCCCGGCCACCGCGCCCGCCAAACCCGCGACGGTCATCGACCTTCACCGCCGCCAGCGCTTCAGGGGTGGAGTGCGCTTTGAGCCATTCACCGGCCTTTACGATGTGCTCGGTCGGATCGCTGTAACCGGCATCTGATTCCAGCGCGAACACGCCATCGTAGCCGGCCTCGGCCGCGACTTTGATGAGTTGATCGAGTTTGGCGTCACCCTCACCGATGAACGTGTCCACCGCCACATCGCCGTTTTCGCTGGCGGAAACCTTCTTGTCCTTCAAATGGATGTCGAACACCCGGCCCTGGTAATCCTGGAAGACATGCGCCGGATTGAAACGTGCGCTGGCGATCCAGCCGGCATCAAGGCACACCCCCATGCGCGGATCGCGTCCGTTCAACAGGCTCTTCACGACGGCGGGATTGCCGTAGAGGGTCTTGATGCCGTGATTGTGAATGGCGATCCGGATGTCGTACTCCTTCACGAGCTCCTCCAGGTTGTCGAGGATGCTGAACTCGCGCGGCTCGACGATGATCAGCTTCATGCCCATCGTCTTGGCAAAATCGAACAGCTTGCGATTCTCCTCCTTGTCCGGCGACGTGCCCGCCACGCCGAACGTGTAGGCGACCAGGCCGGCCTCTTCGAGCTGCTGCTTGCGTTTGGCAATCTCCTCGGGCGGCGACTGCGGGCCGAGGTGGCGGGCAAAGAGCTGTAGGTGTTTGATCTCGTGCTTCCGGGCAAACTCGACCATCTGATCGAAGTCGAGCCGGCTCAGCATGTAGGACTGGATGCCGAGCTTGAATTCGGCGGCCGGGGAAGAGCTGGGAAGGGCAAGCAGGCAGGCGGACGCCGCCAGCGCGACCAGGGTGCGGGTGATGGTTTTCATTTCGGGAATACTCGGTGATGCCGTGAAACACCTTGCGTGCGGCGGTGAATCAATAAGGACCCTCCGTCAGACTTGGCGCGGGTAGGGCAGGTTACGGCCGCGTTCTGGTCGGAATTCAGGGCATTCATGGGGTCAACTACTACATGCGCCAACTCCCCGGAGACTCCGCAGAAATAATCACTCGCCCTTTAACGTGGGTCGGTGCTTCCACCCGATCTCCGGCGGCTTTGGCTCCTCGAACTTCCTGCCTTCCTGATTTCCTCATTCCGTCCGCCAACTTTCCTTGTGGTCCCCGTTGCTTCCCGTCGGCCACCGCGTGGCGCAAGAGTTGCGAAGTGTTTCGTTTAGCTCAATCTTGCGGCCACGGTGGGCGCGTGCGGTGAAGTCGATGACTCATTTTTGGAACTCTTTTGATGCTGGCAGTAGCGCAACGAGACGCGCCCGGACCGGGCGCTTGCGAACCGCTTTCCACATCTGGTGCCTGATGGCTCTGGTGCTGGGTTTGGTCGCGGGTGCCCAGGCCCAGCCAGTGCCGGCTGCCGTGCCCGCCGCGCGCCAGTTTTCCATCGGTGCGTTGAACCGGCTCGATGAACTGCCCGCCGGCCCGTTTCGCAGCCGGCTCGAACAACTGCCGGCCACGGCCCGGGGACGTGCGTTGCAGTGGTTGCGGAGTTTCCATTTTCCCGAGGCCGACGTGGCTTCGCTGCACACCGATGACGCGGGCGGAATTTGCTATGTCTGTCAGTTCTCGCTGCCGGCGATGACCGGGCCGGTGGAGGACGAACTGGAAGCGCCACCGATTGGCCATGCGGCCGTGCCGGTCAGCCCTTTTCCGAGCAGCCTGGTTTTTCACAGTCGGCCGGGATCTCCCAACGTGCTCTACCTCAATTTCGCGGGTGAGGATGTCACCAACACCGAATGGAACACTTCGCTCGGCCGTTCCGTCATTCCGGCGCTGCCGTTCAGTTCGGACACGGACTACACCACCTTCAGCGACAGCGAGCAGGCGGTGATCCGACGGGTCTGGCAGCGGGTGGCGGAAGACTACGCACCATTCGACATCAACGTCACCACGGAGCGGCCGGCCAGTTTCAACAATCGCACGGCGATGGCCTTGATCACGCGTGACACCGATGCGAACGGTGCGGCGAATCCCTACAACTCGGGTGGCGGCGTGGCTTATGTGAACGTGTTTGGCAGCAGCTCTTTCGCGAAGTACCGCCCGGCCTGGGTGTATCACGACAATCTGAGCAACGGGGAGTCCTACATCGCGGAGGCCGCTTCCCATGAGATCGGCCACAACCTCGGCCTCTCCCACGACGGCACCAGCGGCAGTGATTATTATGGCGGGCACGGCAGCGGCGACATTTCCTGGGGACCGATCATGGGCACCGGTTACAACCGCAATGTGAGCCAGTGGTCAAAGGGCGAGTATCACCAGGCGAACAACACGCAAGACGACCTCGCCACCATCGCCGGCAAGCTTGCCTATCGCACCGACGACCATGGCGGCACCCCGGGAACAGCCACGGCGCTGGTCATCACCGGTGGCACCAACATCTTGGCCACCACGCCCGAGAATGATCCGACGAACACGAACCCGGCGAACAAGGGCGTGCTGGATCGAAATACGGACGTGGATGTCTTCTCCTTCGTGACCGGCAGCGGGCCGGTGCGGCTGGCGATCAACCCTTGGATCATGCCTTCCGGCACGCGCGGCGGAAACGTGGATCTCCAGATTCAACTGTACAACGAGGGCGGGTCGTTGCTCCTGACCAGCAACCCGGCCAGCCAGACGACCGCCTTGATCGAGACGAGCCTGGCCGAGGGGCGATACTATTTGCATGTGCGCAATTCGGGGGCGGGCGATCCCTTCAGTTCCACGCCCACGGGCTACACGGCTTACGCCAGCATCGGCCAGTATTTCGTCAGCGGTTACGTGACCGAGGCGGACGCGTTCATCGTGCCGCCGCTTGCGGAGATTCAGTTGGCCGATGTCACCCAGTCCGGTCAGGCCAGCCATCAGTTCACGGTCACCTACTCGGATGACGTGGCGATTGATGTGGCTACGATCGATTCCAGCGATGCGCGGGTCACGGGACCGAATGGCTATGAGCAGTTCGCGCAGTTCGTCTCACTGAACACCAGCGGCAACGGCACGCCGCGCACCGCCACCTACGCGGTCACACCGCCGGGCGGCGGCACCTGGTCGCCGGCGCACAACGGCACTTATACCATCGCCATGCGCGCAACCGAGGTGGCGGACACTCAAGGCGCGTATGTCGCGGCCGGCGAACTGGGCCAGTTTCAAGTGGCCGTGGCGACGGCGATTTACTTCGCCAACATGGACGCGGACCCGGGCTGGACGCTGCAACCTGACTGGCAATACGGCACACCGGCTTATGGGAACGGCGGCCCGACGAGCGGTTACACCGGAACGAAGATTATCGGTTACAATCTGGGTGGAAACTTCCCGAACAACCTCAGTGTGAAGTACGCCACCACCCCGACCATCAACACCGCGGGCAGCACGTCGTTGACGTTGCGTTTCCGGCGCTGGCTGGGGGTGCGCAACATCGATTCCGCGACCATCCAGGCGTCCGGGGACGGCGTGAACTGGTTGAGCGTCTGGTCGTCCGCCGGCTCGGGGACATCGGACAACGGCTGGCAACTGGTGCAGTATTCCCTGCCAATGGAGGTGGCGGGCAGTTCGTCCTTGCGGCTGCGGTGGGGGCTTAGTTCCGGCGGTTCGGGCGGACGACCCGCCAACATCGGTTGGAATCTGGACGACGTGGAACTGCTGGGCAACGGCGCGCTCGACACCGAGCCGCCGGTGGCCGTGTTGAGCGTGGCGAACGTCACCCAGGCTGGTTCGCCGAGTCATGCGTGCAGTGTGACCTACACGGACGCCACCGCCGTGCGTCTCGCCAGCCTCGACTCGACGGACCTGCTGGTGACCGGCCCGAACGGCTACTCGAACGTGGTCGAGTTCATCGGCGCGGATCTCCCCTTGGACGGCTCGCCGATCACTGGCAGCTATTCGATTCCGGCTCCTGACAGCTCCGCGTGGAACGCATCTGACAACGGCACTTACACCGTCACGTTGCTGGCCGGCGCGGTGGAAGACACGTGGAACAACGTCAGTCCGCAGACGACCCTCGGTACTTTTGATGTGGCCATCAGTGCGGCGACACCCGGTGTGCTGGTCGTTGCCAGCAACGAGGAACTCAACGCCTCCGGCCCGGTGGGCGGTCCCTTCAGTCCGGATGCGATCACTTACACGTTGAGCAATGCGGGCGAAACGGCGCTGAACTGGACGGCCGGCAACACCGCCGAGTGGGTGAGCCTGAGCGCGACAGGCGGCAGTCTGGCGGCGGGAGCGTCGGTCGAGCTGACCGTGTCGCTCACCGCGCGTGCCGCCAGCCTGGCGGCGGGCGATTACACCGATGCGGTGACCTTTGTGAATGCGACCAGTGGCGAGGGGAACACCAGTCGCGGCACCGCGCTCACGGTGCTTCCGCTGGTCAACCTCACGTTGACCGCGAGTCCGGCGGAGTGGGGGACGGTGAGCCCGGGCAGCGCCAGCCAGGTTGCCGGAACGTTGGTGGAGTTGCGGGCGGTTCCCGCGACCTACTTCAAGTTCCTGGGCTGGAACGGTGACGCGTCGGGCACGGCCAATCCACTGCCGCTCACGATGGATGCGGACAAGTCGGTTACCGCTGAGTTCGCCGAAATCCTGACGACCAATCATCCGACCCCGCACTGGTGGCTCGCGGAGCAGGGCTACGGCAGTGATTTTGAAGCGGCGGTCGAATTGGTCGGGGCCAACGGTCTGCCGCTCTGGCAGTCGTACCTTGCCGGCCTGGATCCGGCCAACCCGGCCAGCGTGCTGCGACTGGACCAATCCCTTTCGCCCACGCGTGACGAAGTCATCCTGCAGTGGAGCCCGGTGGCGGGTCGCCTTTACACGATCTGGGCCACGCACGATCTCACCGAACCATTCACCTGGCTGCCCGGTGCGACGGATCTGCCGGCCGAGGTTAATTCCTTCACCGCCCCCCTCGATCCCGACACGTCGCCCCGCTACTACCGCCTCGAAGTCCGCAAGCCTTAGCCGCCAGTGTAACTACGCGGTGCGTGACATCTTCCGGTTACGCGACAGCACGTCGCTTACGGCTTCGCTGGCCTCGCGTTCCTGCCCGGGATGTTTCGCGCCGGCTGCCAGCAACAGTTCCACCGTCGCGGCATAGTCGCCTGTCCGGCAATACCAGCCGTGAAGGGAGCCGTGGATGGCCCAGCCCAGCGGCGTGGCGTGAAAATCGGCATCCGTCAGCTCCAAGGGTGGATGGTATTGGAGAATCTCGCGCGTCATCTCCGCGTTGCCGTGAAAGGCCGCCCAGTGCAACGGCGTGCCGCGATGCTGACCGGGGGCAGCCACCGGCAAACCTGCCGCCAGCATCACGCGGACGGCCGCGAGGTCGTTGTTCCGCGCGGCGTGCGCCACTTGACGCTGCTGCGCAACGGACAGTTGCTTCGCGACGTGGGCATTGCTCGCGAGCAGGGTTTTCACCGCCGCTTCGTCACCTGCCCAGCAGTGGGCGAGCAACTTCACTTCGACGGGGCTGCGCTCGAGGAGCAACCGGAAGGCCCCATCGTGTCCAAACAGCCGGGCGACGTCATGCGGCGACACATGCCAGCCGAGGGTCCACTGGTAGATCGTCCCGCCCGCCCGGTGGTTCGTCATGGGGAAGTGCTCGGCATCGACGCGGCAGTGAATGCAGTCGGGATCGGCGTCCAGATGTTGGCGCACCAAGTTCGCGTCGCCCAAGGCGGAGGCCATGAGAATGTCCGTCTGGCAGCCGCGCTGGACGAGGAAGCGTACGATCTCCTGGCGGTCACGGATCATGTGCTGGGCGGGCGTGGACTCGTGATCCACGTCCCGTGCATCAATGTCCGCGCCGAGTTCCAGCAGCAGCTCCGCGATCTCGACCGTGCTCGCGAAATGCAACGGCGTTTGACCATCGCCCCCGCGCGCATGGACGAGCTTCGGATTGGCGGTGACGAGTTCTCGGAGTCTGTCAATCATCCCCAGCCGGGCGGCGGCGTGAGCATCCACCGTGGCGCCGCGCTGGATGGCGTAGGCCGCGAGGTCGGGGTTGGCGCTGTCCAGCAGGCCGAAGCCGCCGGCCCACCAGCGGCTTCGAGCGTTGATGTCCGCGCCGGCTTCAAGCAGGGCGTCGAGCATCTCGCGCGTGCGGACCTGGGTGATCGCCGGTGAAGCGAAGGTGGCGACCGGTTCGTTGATCAACGCCTTCGCCTGGGGAAACTCTTTCAGCAGTTCGCGAAAGCGGGCGGCGTCCTGATCCGCGAATGTCTGCTTGAACAGCTCGTGCGGATTGACCGGCTCGGATCGGATGGATTCGACGTGCTGCTTGAGTTTCGCCCAGGTGAGGAAGCCGTATTCACGGGCGATGACGAGTTGCGCGTCGCTCAACGAACGCGTGGCCGTGGCGGACTTCGATGGCTGGGGGTGATGTTCCTCGAAACGCTGGTGGGCGATGGCCTCGCCGGACTTCAGGGACTTGAGGAGATCTTTGGCCTGGTGCTTGAGTTGTTCAAGATTCGGCCGCGCGGGCAGGGACTTTGACATATAACCTTTCTGCTATCGCCTGTGGTCCGCGGAGCAGGCAGCATCAAGGTTATGGTTTACCGACCGTGACAGGTAGGCTCGGCCTTTTCCGCGGACCCGGATGCGCCCTGAACGCGGCGCCAAGTCCGCCATCATCCAGCCGCGCTGTCAACCGTGTTGGTGAACCGTAAGGGCGGAACTCCTGCCGCCCCTGTTGTTCAAAATCCTGGTCTCAATCTGCTTTCCCGGGTTCCCGATCTCCCCATCTCCCATCTCTGATTTCCTTGTTTCGCCCGGAACCCGAATGGCCCCGCACAGCCAGCGTAGGCCTGGCCATGTTCACTCGCGCCCTGGATTTGGACGGGCTGCCAGCACAATGACCCGGTCCATCATGCTTCGCGCCGGCCCGTTCCCGAACGCGGGTCGCTGCTTACACCAAGACCGGTCGGCCGCAAAATAAAACCGCCGCAGCCCGAAGACTGCGGCGGTGGGTTGGTCGAAGTTGGAAGCCGCGAACTACACGTTCTTCATGCGCCCGCCGTAGATGGCGTTGGCACCCAGTTCCTGCTCGATGCGGAGGAGTTGATTGTACTTCGCCGTGCGGTCCGAGCGGCTGAGCGAGCCGGTCT
>CAYXDZ010000105.1:0-9663 GCA_964463815.1 uncultured Verrucomicrobiota bacterium
GCCCAGGATGTTCAGCCGCTGTTTCCTGACTTGGTGCAACTTTCCGGACGCGACAATCCCGCCGCCCAGGTGCTTACCATGGATTACGCGGGCTTCGGTGTGCTGGCGGTCACCGGACTGCAAGAGCTGAACGTGAAACTCGAACAGACCGTCGCGACCCAGCAGGAGGCAATCGAAAAGCTTCAGCAGCAGAACAACGCCCTGCTGCAGCGCTTGGAAGCCTTGGAGCAGAAGCTCAAATAAGGCTCCTCAAAGCCGCAGTTGAGAAGTCTGGAGCCTGGCGCCCGTAGCCGTCGTTATGTCGGCAAAGCTGGCGCATGACCGCGCCTTCCCGACTTCGTTCCCACCGGTCAACTTTTCCCATTGAGCCGGATGAATTCTGCCGGTTCGGGCGGGCCGGGTTGCGGGTCGAGCTTCAAAAGGCCCGGTTTTACAGGGGTTTTCGCCGGGGGCAGCGTCATTGCTTGGTGGACCCCGATGAATGTCAGTCTTTACCAGGCAGCCGCTGCCATGAACGCCAACGCCCGGTGGCAGGAGTCCATCTCCAGCAACCTCGCGGCGAGTTCGGTGCCCGGCTTCAAGAAAGACGAGATCACCTTTTCCGCCATCGAAGCGGGCGTGATGCCGGCCGAGGGGCCAAACGGCCGGCTGGCGTCGTTGATGCCCAAGGCCGGCACGGGCGTGAATTTCAAGGCGGGCGAATTCCGCCACACCGGCGTCAACACCGACGTGGCCATCGAAGGGCCGGGGTTCTTCGAGGTGCAGATGCCGGACGGCCAGCTCGCTTACACGCGGGATGGGCAGTTCGGTTTGAACTCGACCGGGCAGCTCGTCACCAAGGACGGCTACCTGGTGATGGGTGATGGCGGCCCGATCCAGATCGATGTGAACAATCCGGAGCCGTTGCGGTTTGCCTCCACGGGTGAAGCCAGTCAGGGCGCGGAAGCCCGGGGCCGGCTGGCGGTTGTCGATTTTAACAACCCGCAATTGCTCGCGCGCGGCGGGGGGTACTTTTTCGCCGGGGCACCGGGTTTGGAAACCCGGCCGGTGGATCAGGTTGCTTTGCGCCCGGAATCCATCGAAGCGGCCAACACGTCCCCGATGTCCGAGATGACATCGCTCATCACGTCGATGCGGCTCTTCGAGGCCAACAGCCGGCTCCTCCAGATGCAGGACCAGCACTTGGAACGCACGGTGCGCGACCTGGCCACCACTTGATGACAGGATGCGCCAACCCTAAAGCAACACGGCCATGATTCGCTCCCTTTACTCCTCCGCCGCGGGCATGAACTCGCAGCAAATGAACCTCGACGTCATCGCGAACAACCTCGCGAACGTCAACACCACCGGCTTCAAGAAGAGCAAGATCGAGTTCCAGGATCTGCTCTACCAGACCACGCGTTCCGCCGGCACCGATCAAGGCGGCGGCAATGTGCTGCCCACCGGGGTGCAGGTCGGTCACGGCTCGCGCGCGGTCGCCACGGCGAAGATTTTCACCCAGGGCGACGTGACGCGCACCGGCGAGCAACTGGACGTGGCGATTCAAGGCCAGGGATTTTTCCAGGTGCAGTTGCCCGACGGCACGCTCGGCTACACCCGTGATGGCGCGTTCAAGATGCGCGAGGACGGGAGCATCACGACGAGCGACGGTTTGCCCGTATTGAGCGGCTTCCAGCCGATTCCCGCCGGCACGACGGAGATCAGCATCTCGGCCAACGGCACGGTCAGCACCAAGTCCGGCAACGTGACCACCGGTTCGTTTCAGACCCAGCTCGCGCGCTTTGCCAATCCCGCCGGTCTGACCAGCATGGGGGGTAATGTCTATGCGGAGACGGAGAGCTCCGGGGCCGCCGAGATCGGCAATCCCGGTGAAAACGGCTTCGGCACGATGGCGCAAAACTTCCTCGAAATGTCCAACGTGAAGGTGGTCGAGGAAATGGTGAATCTCATCGTGGCCCAGCGCGCCTACGAGGTGAATTCCAAGGCCGTGCAGGCCGCCGACGAAATGATGCAGCAAAGCAACAATCTCCGCCGTTAATCGATGATCCAGCCCATCCATTCCTTCCTCCGGCGAACGCTGAACGCGCTGTTCGTGAGCGCGTTTTTAGGCGGGGGCCTGACTCCAGTTGTTTCCGCGCAGGAAAACACCGCCTGGCTGCTCAAGACGAACGCCGCAGTGACCAGTGCCGGAGTTTTCCTCGCCGATGTGGTGATCCCGCCGACGGGTGTCCAGGCACCGCACGTGCGGATCGCGGACGCGCCGGCGTTCGGCAGTTCCGTGGCGTTTCAGCCGGAACAGTTGAATCCCTTGATCGCCAAGGCCACGCAATTGAATCCCGGCACCAACTGGCTGGGCGCCCCCCATATCGTGATCAGCCGCCGCGCGCGTGCGCTGACGGAGTTCGACGTGCAACAGATGCTCACCGAGAGGCTGTCCGCCGATTATCTTTCGCAAGGCGGCCAGCTCGAACTGCGCCTGGCGCGGACCTGGAATGAGGTGCCGGTGCCGGACGAGCCGTTTGCGGTGAAGATCCAGCAACTGCCGGCGCAGGGCATCATGCAGAGTTTTGCCGTGCGCTTTGAAATCGCCAACGAAGTCGAGTCGTTCGGCTCCTGGCAGGTGGTTTTGCAGGCCAGCTTGTGGAAGGAAGTCTGGGTGGCGTTGCGCCGCCTCAAGCGCGGTGAGGTGCTGATGCCCGAGGATCTCGGCCGTGAAAAGCGGGACGTGCTCGTCGCGCGCAATCATCTCGAAGCCGACGCCCTGGCCGTGAACCCCAACGAGTGGGAGCTGGCCGAGAACCTCATGGGCGGCTCGCCGTTGAACCGCTGGTCGCTGCGCCGCAAGCCGGTGGTGTATCGCGGCCAGATGACGGACGCGTTCGTGCAGAACGGTTCGTTGACCATTTCTCTCAAGGTGCAGGTTCTGGAGGACGCCATCCCCGGCCAGTCCGTCCGCATCCGCAACCCCAACACGAAACGTGAACTCCAGGGCAAGGTGAACCATGATCAAACGATTTCCATTCAACTCTAAGCTCGGGCTGAAGCTCGCGCTCGTCGTCGCGGTCGGCGCCGCCGGCCTGCAACCGCTCGCCGCCCAGTCACTGGTGGCGGCCAACGCGAAGTCGCTCTTCGCCGACAAGAAGGGCGTCGCCATCGGCGACATCATCAACATCGTCGTCCAAGAGAACACTTCGTCCTCGAAGGGCAATTCGACGAAGACTTCGAAGAAGTCCGACCTCAATGCGGCGCTGGAAGCGTTTTTCTATTCCCCGACCGCCAGCAATGCGCTGACGAAGAACGGGCAGTTGCCGGCGCTCAAGTTCGGTTCGTCCAGTGGCTTCGACGGGGGCGGCTCGATCAACAACACCGAGAAGATCACGGCCCGCGTGGCCGTGCAGGTGATCGATGTGCTCCCGAATGACGTGCTGCTCATCGAGGGCCGCAAGCAGACCAAGATCAACGGTGAATCCTCGGACGTAGTCCTGCGCGGCATGGTGCGCGCCCAGGACGTGACCGCCGCCAACACGGTGTTCAGTTTCCAGGTGGCGAACGCCGAGATTCAGATCGCTGACAAGGGTCTGCTGCGCGACAACCAACGCCCCGGCTGGTTCAAGCGGGTCTGGGACAAGATCACCCCATTTTGATGCCATGACGCACTCTCTGCGCTTGCTTGGTTTGCTCCTGGTCGCGGGGCTGGCGATGAGCCTGCCCGCTGCTGGTTCGTCAGTGCTGGTCCGAGACATTACGATGGTGTCCGGCGCACGGGACAACCAGTTGCGCGGCTATGGTCTGGTCGTCGGGCTCTCGGGCGATGGCGACAAGGACCCGGTCTATGTGAAGGCCACGCTGGCGAACCTGTTGCAGGAGTTTGGCCTCACGCTGCCGCCGGCCACGATCTCGGCGAAGAACGTGGCGGTCGTCATGGTCACGGCCGACATCCCCGCCTTTGCCCGGAATGGTTCGCGCATCGACGTCACGGTTTCCGCGATGGGCGACGCCAAGAGCCTACAGGGCGGCGTGCTGTTGCAGACGTTTCTCTACGGCGCATCGGATCGCCAGGTGGTCGCCGCGGCGCAGGGTCCGATCGCGGTCGGCGGTTTCCTCGGGGGCGTCGGTGGACCCGGCGGGGCGACGGTGCAGAAGAATCATCCGACAGTGGGCCAGATCATCGGCGGCGCGATTGTGGAGCGCGAGATCGAGGCGAACATTGTGTATGACGATGCGATCGAGTTGCTGCTGCGCGAGCCGGACTTTACGACCGCGGCCAAGATGGCGGCGGCGATCAACGAGCAATTCCCCGGCAGCGCCCAGGCGGTCGATTCTTCGACAATCCGCGTGGGTGTTCCCGAGGACTTGCGTTCCTCGCCGGTCGAGTTTGTGGCACTGGTCGGGAACGTGTCGGTGACGCCCGGCACCCCGGCGCGGATCATCATCAACGAGCGCACCGGCACCATCGTGGCCAATGCCCAGATCCGCATCTCCGCCTGCGCGGTGGCGCATGGCAACATCACCATCAACGTGGCCAGCACGCTCACGGCTTCGCAGCCCAACGCGTTGGCCGAAGAGGGCGAGACGGTGGTGCTGCCCAACACGGAGACGGTGGTTGCGGAAAACCAGGGCCGGCTCGTGCCGCTGGCGGAAATGCCCACGGTGGAAACGGTTGCCGCCAGTTTGAACTCACTCGGGGTCACGCCGCGGGACATCATGGCGATCTTTCAATCCATGAAACAGGCGGGCGCGCTGCACGCCGAATTGATCATCCGATGAACGACGCGATTGCCAGCATTGCGCCGCGGGTGCGGGCCGAGGAACTGCCCTTCGAGCAGGTCGCCCGCAATCCGAACATCTCCGAGGCGGATCGCGCGAAGGAAGCGGCCCGCCAGTTCGAGGCGGTGCTGCTCCGGCAGATTCTCCAGACCGCGCACAAGACCGGGCTCGAGGGGCTGACCGACGAAAGCTCCGGCTCGAAGGACATTTATTTTGACATGATGAACTACCACCTCGCCGACACGATCAGCAAGGCGGGTGGTCTGGGACTGGCCTCCGCGTTGGAGGCCCAGTTGTTGCAACAATCTTCCGCCCCGGCTCCGGATGAGAATGAGCCGGCTCACTGAACTTAGCCATGAATGAAGAACTGACGTTGCTGATCGCCGCCCTCCGCGAGGAACTGGCGCAGTACGGTGAAATGCTGGCCCTGCTGGACCGCGAGCAGGAGCTGGTTGTCGCGCGCGGCTCGGCCGAGCTGCTGCAGACGGTTGATGCGATCAATCATCAGGGGGACGTGATCCGCCGGGTCCGGCAGGAGCGCGAAGCCTGTCAACGCCGGGTTGCCGAACTCGCCGGGCTGCCGGCCGACGCTCCGACGGCGGACCTGCAACGAAAGTTGCCGGTGAATCACGGCATCCTCGTGGGCGCGCTCATCGAGGAAAACAACGAGTTGTTGATCCGGGTGCGCCAGCGCGCGCGCCAGAATCACGTGCTGCTGAACCGGTCACTCGAATTGATGCAGCGGTTGATCGGCACGCTGTTCCCGGCCGGCCGCGCGGCCACTTACTCCGGAGATGGTCAGCTCCACGGCAATCCGTTGCCGCCCCGCGCACTTTACGAAGCGGTTGGCTGACGCCGGTCGCTGGAAAGAATCTCATGCTAGGACTGTTTGGAACACTGAACATGGGCGCCCGCTCGCTGCAAACGCAGCAGCAGGGGGTCGAGGTGGCGGGCCACAATCTGGCCAACGTCAACAACCCGGCCTACGCGCGCCAGCGCATGCAGATTCAATCGTCCGCGACCGTGCCGAGCGCGGTGGGACCGCAGGGCACCGGCGCCGAGAACGCCGCCATCATGCAGGTGCGCAGCGCGCTCGTGGACCGGCAGCTCTTCGGGGAGATTAGCATCACCGGGTTGCTCGAAGCCGAACAGCAGGCTTACCAGTACGCGCAGGCCAATCTGGGCCAGCAAATCGACCGCACCGCGAGCGGCGTCGAGGGGGCGGCCGCCGGTTCCCAGAATGGTCTGGCCGAGTATTTGAACGGCATGTTCGCCTCGTGGCAGAGCCTGTCCACCAACCCGACTTCCAGCGCCGAACGGCAGGTCTTGCTGCTCAAGGCGCAAAGCCTCGCCACCCAGTTCAATCAGGTGGATCAACGACTCACCAACCTGCGGGGCGCGCTCAACGACTCCGTGCTGGACGACGTGCGGAAGGTGAACAGCCTGTTGTCCGAGATCGCCGACCTGAACCAGAAGATCACCAACACCGAGCACAGTTCGAACGGAATGGCCAATGACTTGCGGGACACCCGTGTCGCGCGCGTCGAGGAGTTGTCCAAGCTGATCAACGTCCAGGCCACCGAGTTGAGCAACGGCTCGATCAACATCTCGATCGACGGCAACCTGGTCGTGGACGAGCAGGATCTGCTGGACACGGTCACAACCTACGATGACGGCACGGGCCGGTTGTTTACCCGCTTGGAGACCGCCGGCAGCAATTTGAATCTCACCGGCGGCAGGATCGCCGGGGCCATCAACGCGCGGGATGGCGGCGTGCAGGCGTTGCAGGACGGACTCAACAATCTGGCGTCGCTCCTCATCTCCGAAGTGAACGCGATCCATCAGCCGGGCTTTTCGCTGACCGGTTCGACCGGCGAGCCCTTCTTCACCGGCACCAACGCGAGTGACATCCAGATCAGCCAGACCTTGCTCAACGATCCGGGTCTCGTGCAGGTCAGCAATGACGCCACCGCCGTCGGCAACAACCGCATCGCGCTCCAGATCGCCCAGCTTGCCAACCAGCCGCTGGGGGCCTTGTCCGGGCAGACCTTCGGTCAGAAGTACGGCCAGATCGTCGCGGCGCTGGGTCAGAACCTCGAGAGCGTCAACGATTCGCTCAGCAACCAGAAGAGCGTGGAGTCGATCATCCGCCGGCAGCGGGATTCGATCAGCGGGGTTTCACTGGATGAAGAGATGACCGATCTGCTGCGCTTCCAGCGGGCCTACCAGGCTTCGGCCAAGTTGATCAGCACCGTGGATGACATGCTGGAAATCGTGATGAGCCTCAAACGTTAAGGACCAACCTCAAGGATTCGAATCATGCGCGTCACCTCCAACACCTTTCCGAACCTGCTCACCGGGCAGCTCGCGTTGTTGGCCCAGCGCCAGGGCCAGTTGCAGAATCAGGCGGCCACCGGCCAGCGCATCCAGAATCCGGAGGACGACCCGACCGCGATGCGGCGCGTGCTGGATTTGCAAAACGAGGCGGTCGGCATCAGCCAGTACCGTTCGAACATCCAGCGCTTGCAGGAATACTCCCAGGTCAACTACGGCGTCGTCCGCTCCCTCAAGGGGCTCGTGGACCGCGGCAGTGAAATTGCCACGCTTGCGGACGCCACCCGGCCGCAGGCGGAACTCGACATTTACGCCAACGAGATCGACCAACTGCTGCATCAGGGGCTGCAATACGTAAACGCCCGGCATCGCGGTGACTACCTCTTTTCCGGCACCCGCAGCAACACGCCGCCCTACGCCGCAGTCCTGGACGCAAATGGCCAGGTTGCTTCCATTGCTTATCAGGGCAACCACGAACTGGCCTCCGCGGAGATCGCCGAAGGGGTGACCATCACGACGATGGTGCTGGGCGAGAATGCGACGGGTGCCGGGCCGCGCGGCTTGATCTCGGACCCCCGCTCGGGCGCGGATCTGTTCAATCACCTGATCTCCCTGCGCGACAACCTCCGCGCCGGCAATCGCGATGCGATCGCAAACACGAATCTGAACGAACTCAAGCAGGACGAGGACAATTTCCTGTATCACTTTGGCGACATCGGCGCGGTGCAGGCCCGGCTCGAGGCCGCGGAAAGCATCTCCCGCACGCGCAGCCAGTCGGTGGAAGTCCTGGTTTCCCGCGACACGGACGCTGACCTCGCGCAAACTCTCGTGCGCCTCAGCCAGACGCAGAACGCGTATCAAGCCGCGCTCCAGAGTGGCGGCACGATTCTGAACCAGTCGCTGCTGGACTACATCCGGTAAGGAGCGGGGCAGGGCGGCTTGATCCCAAGTGGTCTTCTCTCCGGAGGGCCGGCTATCTGGGGAACGACATGCAGATGATCTTCCATTGGCCGTCCACTTTCGCAAGCATCGCAAACATCGCCATGTGAATGGCGCGATCGGCGATGAGCTTGGCCGTTCCTTTCTTTTGTCTTTCATCCAGCTCGGCGGACATCTCCTTCACCAAGCTCTCAAGTCTGGCAACGTGCTCGTCGTCCATGGGCATCGTCAGCGTGAATGACGCCATGGCAACCGAGGGATGGGTTTCGGAGATTCTGGCTTCGAATGACGTCAGTTTGATTTTGTCTTCATTCCAATCGTCGTTGCCTTCCGGTGGCAACAGTCCCTTGCGGTTGGTCGTGTCCACGAAGTGAAGGGTGGCCTTCTGCTCGGCCGCTTCAATCGCTATAAACTGCTTGTCCATGATGGCTTGCAAGCCCGCAACGTCGCGGGTGGACATGGCTCGCAGGTACGCCCGGATCGTTTTCTCCACCTCCCCGGCGGCATCCGTTTCTTGAGCGTGACCAAAGTTGAGGGTGGCGACAACGATGCCGATGATGACCTGTTTGGTGGCAAAGAAGGCTTTCATGATGGTCTCTCAGACCCGGCAAGGAGCAAAGCCTCACGCTCCGGTCTGACTGAACCGTCAATAATCAATGCCGCCCGCCTCGCGGCACTCTTTGCAAGATGGACCGTATCAGGCTCCAAAAACTTCCCGCACATACTTCAGGCTCCGGGCGTGGTTTTCCACCACTGTGCGCGTCACCTTGGTGCCTTCCTCCAGGGCCAGTTCCACGGTGTAGAGCGGGGCAAGTCGGTGCTTCTTGGCGAACGCAGCCACGGCCACATAATCGATGTCGCCCGTGTCCAAATCCTCCCACCAGATCTGGTCGCGGCTTTGCCGGAGATGCCAGGACACGACGCGCTGGCCGTACTCGTTGAGCGCATCCATCGGTGTCACGCCGCCGCGATAAACCCAATGCACGTCATAACAAAAGTCCACCGTGCCGGCCGCCGTGTGACGGAAGTTGTAATGAAACTCCCGCGCCCCGCTGCGCATGGCCGGCGTGTGGTGGTGGATGCCGAACCGCAAGCCCAGTTGTTTTAAGCCGCCGCCCAAGATCTTGAGCATGGTCACCTGCCGCTTGAGTTCATCGTCGGTTTTCTCGCGACCGGCGGAGTCCGGATCGCAATTGATCACCGTGAACCCCGCCGTCTGACACACCTTCGCCGCCGCCAGCAGGCGCTCGACCGTTTCCTCCGCCCGGTCATCGTGCAGCCGGCCGCCGGTGTAGAGGCTCACCGGGCGCAAGCCCTTGTCGCGAAGCTTTTCGGCGAAGGCGGCGTTGTTCGCGGGATTGCCGGTGTCGAGGCTGCCCTCCGCGTAGTCGTAGCCGGCGTCGCGCAGGGCGGACAACACCTCCTCCACCTGCTCGTAGGCATTCTTGCCGTCGCGCGCATAATACTGGCTCCAGCCATAAAGCTGTGAACCGATGAGCATCCGGGCGGCGGGTTCAGCGGCGAAGTTGGGAAAGGCACTGGCTGCCAATACGCCGCCGGCGACGGCCGAGCGCTGAAGGAACTCACGCCGGGAGAGGGGAGCGGTGGCTTTCATGCGCTGAT
>CAYXDZ010000106.1:0-9661 GCA_964463815.1 uncultured Verrucomicrobiota bacterium
GGTGCAAACCAGCGGGTGAATGCGAATCGCCTCTCCTTCAATGAGCATCGGTTCGAACGCCTGGACTGACAAGCGATGCAACGTGGGCGCACGATTGAGCATGACCGGATGGCCCTTGGTGACTTCTTCGAGAATGTCCCAGACCTCCGGCGACTGCCGCTCGATCATCTTCTTGGCCGAACGAACCGTATGCACATAGCCAAGCTCCTTGAGCCGGCGAATGATGAAGGGCTCGAACAAAACCAGCGCCATCTTCTTCGGCAAACCACACTGATGCAGTTTCAGCTCCGGACCGATGACGATCACCGAGCGACCGGAGTAATCCACGCGTTTGCCGAGCAGGTTTTGACGGAAGCGACCGCTCTTGCCCTTGAGCATGTCGGAGAGCGACTTGAGCGCGCGATTGCCGGCACCGGTAACGGCGCGGCCATGGCGGCCGTTGTCGAACAACGCATCGACGGCTTCCTGCAACATGCGCTTCTCGTTCCGGATGATGACCTCGGGGGTCTTCAACTGGAGCAGGTTCTTCAACCGGTTGTTCCGGTTGATCACCCGGCGATATAGATCGTTCAGATCGGAAGTCGCAAAGCGACCGCCTTCGAGCGGCACCAGCGGACGTAGATCCGGCGGGATCACCGGCAGCACGGTGAGGATCATCCACTCCGGCCGGGTCTTGGATTCGTGGAACGCCTTGAGCAGCTTGATGCGTTTGGCGATCTTCTTGCGGATCTGCTTGGAGCGCGTCTCGGTCATGGCGACTTCCAGACCTTCAACTTCCTTTTGCAGGTCCACCTGTGCGAGCGCATCGCGCACCGCTTCGGCACCCATCTTGGCCACAAAGGCGTCCGAACCGTATGTCTCCCGCGCCTCACGACACTCCACTTCACTGAGCAACTGATGCAGCTTGAGCGGCGTGGAACCGGGATCAATCACCAGGTAGTCTTCATAGTAGATCACCCGTTCAAGATTGCGCGCCGTCACGTCCAAAACGAGGCCGATGCGGCTGGGCATGCACTTGAAGAACCAGATGTGCGACACCGGCACCGCCAGGTCGATGTGCCCCATGCGCTCGCGGCGCACGCGGGCCAGGGTCACTTCCACACCGCAACGATCGCAGACGACGCCGCGATGCTTGATGCGCTTGTACTTGCCACAGGAGCATTCCCAGTCCTTCACGGGACCGAAAATGCGCTCGCAGAACAAGCCGCCCTTCTCGGGCTTGAACGTACGATAATTGATCGTCTCGGGATTCTTGACCTCACCCTTGGACCACGTCCGGATGATGTCCGGTGACGCCACGGAGATGGCGACATAATCCACTTGGTTGACCTTGTCCAGGCCCAGCAACTCACGCGCGGTTTCTTTGGAGCTAATCATAGGAACAGGTATTCGACCTCAGGCCGTAGTTAATGGTTCAGGGGTTCAGCCAAGGTTGGCCAGCGTGGTGTCGGGTTGGGCGGCGATATCGGTGGGGCCGGCATAACCGACCTTCACATCCATGCCGAGTGATTGCATTTCCTTCACCAACACGTTGAAGGACTCCGGCACGCCGGCTTCCAGCGTGTTGTCGCCCTTGACGATGCTCTCGTAAATGCGGGTGCGGCCCTGCACGTCGTCCGACTTGACGGTGAGCAGTTCCTGCAAGGTGTAGGCGGCGCCATAAGCCTCCATGGCCCACACTTCCATTTCCCCGAAGCGCTGACCGCCGTATTGGGCCTTGCCCCCGAGCGGTTGCTGCGTGACAAGCGAGTACGGACCAACGGCCCGGGCGTGAATCTTGTCCACCACGAGGTGTCCCAGTTTCAGCATGTAGATGTAGCCGACGACGATCTCCTGATCGAAGCGCTCACCGGTTCGACCATCGTGCAGATGGCACTTGCCATGAACCGGCAGATTCGCTTCTTCGAGATAGCCCCGGATGTCCTTCTCCTTGATGCCGTCAAAGACCGGCGTCGCGAAGCTGAGACCGAGATGTTTGGCCGCCCAGCCCAGGTGGGTTTCCAAAACCTGACCGACGTTCATCCGTGAAGGCACGCCCAGCGGGTTGAGCACGATGTCCACCGGAGTGCCGTCCTCGAGGAACGGCATGTCTTCCTCCGCCACGATGCGGGCGACCACGCCTTTGTTGCCATGCCGACCGGCCATCTTGTCACCGACCGACAGCTTTCGCTTCGAGGCGATGAACACTTTGACCGACTTGATAACGCCGGCATCCACTTCGTCACCGGCTTCGACCCGCTCGAGTTCCTCGTCGTACTGGGAGCGCAGATCGTCGAACTTTTTCTTAAAGGTGCCGATGATCTCGTTGATCTTGTTGCGGATCGGCGACGGATCGATCTCGATGCGATCATACACCTGCGCCAGCTTGCGGAGCAGCGTCTTGGTGATCTTGCGGTTGGCCGGGATGATGATCTCACCGGTCTCGCTGTTCACCACGTCGAGCGGAATTTTCTCGCCGAGCAGGATGTTGGAGAGCGCCTCGGTGAGCTGCTCGCGCAACTCCTCGGTCTTCGAGCGGTGCTCGTCCTGCACTTGTTTGGCCTGACGCTTCGCATCGCTGGACACCGCCTTGGTGGTTTCCTTGGCCGCTTCGCGTTCCTTTTTCGAGGACACTTTCACGTCCATGACGATGCCATACGTACCGGACGGCACGCGCAGCGACGTGTCCTTCACGTCGGCGGCCTTTTCACCGAAGATGGCGCGCAGCAACCGCTCCTCGGGAGCGAGTTCCGTTTCGCTCTTCGGCGTGATCTTGCCGACCAGGATGTCGCCGGGTTTGATCTCGGCACCAATCCGGATCACGCCGTCGGGTCCAAGATTCTTCAGAGCTTCATCGCCGAGGTTCGGTATGTCCCGCGTGATTTCCTCGGGGCCAAGCTTCGTGTCCCGCGCGGCCACCTCGAATTCATCGATGTGGATGCTGGTGAAGATGTCGTCCTTCACGATGCGGCGGCTGATGAGGATGGCGTCCTCGAAGTTGTAACCGTTCCACGGCATGAACGCGCAGAGGACGTTCCGCCCGAGGGCGAGGTCGCCGCCGTCGGTGCAGGGGCCGTCGGCGATCACCTGGCCTTTTTTCACGTGGTCGCCTTTCTTCACCAGCACCTTTTGGTTGATGCAGGTGGCGGCGTTCGAGCGCATGAATTTGCGCACGCGATAGACGTGGATGCCGTTGGCTGGATCGTGCCGGAGCTTTTTCTTGCTTTCGGGCAGTTTGCCATCTTCGGTGATGATGACTTGGTCGCCGGTGACGCTCGCGACGCGGCCGCTCTCTTCAGCGACGAGGACGGCGCGGCTGTCTTGAGCGACGCGTTTTTCGAGGCCGGTGGCAACAAAGGGGGCTTCGGTGACGAGGAGGGGCACGGCCTGCCGCTGCATGTTGGAGCCCATCAACGCGCGGTTCGCATCATCGTGCTCGAGGAAGGGGATGAGGGCGGCGGCGACGGAGACGAGTTGCTTGGGGCTGACGTCCATGTAGTCGATGCCGGCGGGCTCGATGTCGATGAAGTCGCCTTTGCGGCGGCAGCTCACCTTGGCGGCCTGGAAGTGGCCTTTGTCGTCAATGACAGCGTTGGCCTGGGCGATGACGTAGTTTTCTTCGCGGTCGGCGGTGAGGTAGTCGAGGGTGCCGGTGACGCGCCCTTTCTCCACTTTGCGATAGGGGGTTTCGAGGAAGCCGAAGTCGTTGACGCGCGCGAAGGTGGCGAGTGAGGCGATGAGGCCGATGTTGGGGCCTTCGGGGGTCTCGATGGGGCAGATGCGCCCGTAATGGCTGGGGTGGACGTCGCGGACTTCAAAGCCGGCGCGGTCGCGGGAGAGGCCACCAGGCCCGAGGGCGCTGAGGCGGCGTTTGTGGGTGAGCTCGGCCAATGGATTGATCTGGTCCATGAACTGGCTGAGCTGGCTGCGGCCAAAGAAGTCGCGAATGACGGCGCTGAGGGCTTTGGGATTAATCAGCTTCTGCGGGGTCATGGTCTCGACGCCCTGGTCAAAGAGGGTCATGCGCTCTTTGACGAGGCGCTCGGTGCGGGCGAGGCCGACGCGGCATTGGTTGGCGAGGAGTTCGCCGACGGTGCGGACGCGGCGGCTGCCGAGGTGGTCGATGTCGTCGAGGCTGCCTTCGCCTTTTTTGAGGCGGAGAAGATACTTGGTGGCGGCCACCAGATCTTCTTTGGTGAGGATGCGGGCGTCATTGGTGTCGTCGAGGCCGAGTTTCTGGTTGATCTTGTAGCGGCCGACGCGGCCGAGGTCGTAGCGCTTGGGATCAAAGAAGAGGCGCTTGATGAGGGCGCGGGCGTTGGCGGCGGTCGGCGGATCACCGGGCCGGAGGCGGCGGTAGATGTCTTTGAGGGCTTCTTCCTCGTTTTTGGTGGGGTCCTTCTTGATGCACTTGATGACGATGCCGTCATCAACGGAGGTGTCCACGACTTTGATCTTGCTGACGCCGAGCTCGGCAATCTGCTTGATGACGGCCTTGGAGAGGGGCTCAAAGGCGCGGGCGACAATGATGCCCTTGTCGTTGTCCACGGCGTCTTCGATGAGGACTTTGTTCTGGATGTCCTCGATCTTCTCAGCCTCCTTCACCGAGTATTCTTCGATGTCGTAAAAGAGCTTGATGATCTCGCCGTCGGTGCCGTAGCCGAGCGCACGGAAAAAGGTGGTGGTGAGAAATTTGCGACGGCGTTTCTTCCGGTCGAGATAGACATAGAGCATGTCGCTCGTATCGAACTGGGCCTCATACCAGGAACCGCGATCCGGGATGATCCGGAAGGAATGGAGCATCTTGCCGTTCGGATGCTGGGTGGCCTCGAAGGCCAGCCCCGGCGAACGGTGCAACTGGCTGACGATCACCCGTTCGGCCCCGTTGATCACGAACGTCCCTTGCGGGGTCATGAGCGGAAGTTCGCCCATGAACACTTTCTCCTCCTTGGCCCCCGCTTCATCTTTTAAGAGAAACGTCACGTACAACGGCGCCCCGAAGGTCAATCCTTCGCGCAGGCACTCCAGCCAGTCGAGCTTGGGTTCGCCAATTTCGTAGCTGTCAAAATCCAGCACGCACTTGCCGTCGTAGCTTTCGATCGGGAAAACCTCGGTGAACACGGCTTGCAGCCCCGTGTTGGCCCGCTTTTTGGGCGTAACCTCGAGCTGGACAAACTCCTTGAAGGAAGTGGTCTGCAGCTCGATCAGGTTCGGCGGAGCCAGGATTTCCTTGATCTTGCCGAAGTTGATTCGTTCTTTCGCTTTCGATGCCATGGTTGCCTTTGCGGGATGCCGGGCCGGCCACGCGGCCAGCCGGCAGGTTTACGGGACAAAACAAGACGGCCGCGTTCCGTTCGGGAACCCGGTCGTCACCAAAAAATCAGCGTTTACGGGACAGTCGTTCTTCAATGCGTTGGACCGTCTCTCCGGCACTCCACAACAGGCGGGTGCCGGTTTTAATCTGCCGTCGATTGCAAGGACGGCAAGGGAGCGGCGACCGAAATCGCCGCTCCCCACCAGGAAATCGTTACTTGATTTCTGCTTTTGCTCCAGCGTCTTCGAGCTTCTTCTTCGCCGCGTCGGAGTCGGCCTTGTTGGCTGCTTCGAGGACGGACTTGGGCGCGCCCTCGACGAGGGCCTTGGCCTCGGCGAGACCCAGGCCGGCCTTGATCTCACGAACCGCCTTGATGACGGCGATTTTCTTGTCCGCGGGCACCGAAACCAGAATGACGTCAAATTCCGTCTTGGCTTCGGCGGCGGGTGCGGCGGCTCCACCAGCGGCGGGCGCGGCGGCCACGGCCACGGGCGCGGCGGCGGTGACGCCCCAGGCCTCTTCCAGTTTCTTCACAAGATCGGCGGCCTCAACCACGGTGAGTTTGCCGAGCGTTTCCACTAACGATGCGATGTCTGCCATGTTTCCTTTCAGTGTCGTCGTCGGCCGCGGCCGCGGCCGGTTTCAACTTACCGCCGGTAAATCGACGAGTTACTATTTGGTTGCTCCCAACCTCACCATTACGAGGCCGGGAAATTGTTTATTCACCCTTGTCAACCCGCGCCTTGATGACCCGCGCCAACTGGCTGCCGGGAGTGTTCAGCACGGCCGCCAACTGCTGGGCGGGTGCCATGATGACGCCGAGCAGCTTGGCCCGCAGCACATCCAGGGACGGCAGATCGGCCAGGGTGTTGATGTCCGTCGCGGACAACGGTTGGTTGTTCAGAAAACCGAACCGAATGATCGGCCTCTCGAATTCCGCATGGAAATTCTTGACGGTCTTGGCCGCCACACTGACGTCCTTCTGGCCGGTCACGACCGCGAGCTGGCCGGCGAGCGGCTGGCCGAGATCCTCAATGCCCGCCTCCTTGGCCGCGAGGCGGAAGATGGAGTTTTTGACCACGTGTACTTCCGAACCGCCCTGATGCAGGCGTTTCCGGAGCTCGGTGAAAGGCGCGACCTTGAGGCCGGTGTAGTCCACCACGAAGAAAAACGGGGAGGCGTTCAACCGGTTGAGGTATTCGCCGCTGATTGATTGCTTTTCAGTTCTCATGTCTGTTCTCCGGGTTCAGGTTCAAGCGGCCAGGGATGCGATCTCGCGCAAATCGACCCGCACGCCGGGGCTCATGGTCGAGGAGAGCGTGCAACTCAGCACATACTGGCCCTTCGCGCTGTTGGGCTTGGCGCGCACGACCGCTTCGAGCACGGATTTGACGTTGTCCAGAATGTGCGCCCGATCAAAGTTGATCTTGCCCACCGGGACATGAATGTTGCCGGCCTTGTCGATTTTGAATTCGACCCGCCCCGCCTTGACCTCTTTCACCGCCTTGGCGGTGTCGTCCGTCACGGTGCCGGTCTTGGGATTGGGCATGAGGCCGCGCGGTCCGAGCACCTTGCCCAGCTTGCGCACTTCAACCATTGCCTCGGGCGTCGCGATGGCCACATCGAAGTCCGACCAGCCATCCGTGCATTTCTTGATCAAATCATCAAAGCCGACATGCTCTGCTCCGGCCGCTTTGGCGGCATCCGCGGCGGCCCCGGGACGCGCAAAAACCACGACGCGAACGGTCTTGCCACTGCCGTGTGGGAGGGGGACGGTGCCGCGCACCATCTGGTCCGATTGCTTGGGGTCAACCCCCAGGCGCAGGGCGAGATCGACGGTCTCGACGAATTTGGCTCGCGGAAATTTCAGGAGCACCTCAACCGCTTCAACGAGCGGATGAGACTTGGCCTGATCAACTACCTTCAGGCCGCTTTGGTAACGTTTGCTGGGCATTTTTGGAGTGCGGTGCATGCGAGCCCGTTTCTCAGGACTCTCCCGCTGCTGAGGTTTATGATTCTACGTCTATTCCCATGCTGCGTGCCGTGCCGGCCACCATCCGGAAGGCCGACTCTTCATCCGAAGCATTGAGATCTTTCATCTTGAGTTTCACGATTTCCATCACCTGCTTGCGGTTGACGCGACCGACCTTGTCTTTGTTCGGGACTTTGCTGCCGGAAGCGATGCCGGCGGCCTTTTTCAAGAGCACGGCGGCCGGGGGCGATTTGGTGATGAAGGTGAATGACTTGTCCTGGAAAACGGAAATGACCACAGGAATGATCAAGCCGGCCTGATCTTTGGTCGCGGCATTGAACTCCTTGCAAAAGGCCATGATGTTCACGCCATGCTGACCCAACGCGGGACCGACCGGCGGGGCCGGATTGGCCTGACCCGCTGGAATCTGGAGCTTGATTTCGCCAGTTTTCTTCTTAGCCATAAATTCTCTTTAGCTTTTTTCTACCTGCCAGTACTCGAGCTCGACCGGCGTATTACGACCGAAAATGTTCACCGTGACCTTCAGCTTGCCGCGCTCGAAGTCGATTTCCTCGATGACGCCGCTGAAGTTCAAGAACGGTCCGTCATTGATCTTGACCGTCTCGCCCACTTCGAAATTGACCTTCGGCTTTTCGCGATCCTCGGATTCGCTGATCTGATCCTTGATCGCGTCGATTTCCTCGGCCGGTGATGGGGAGGGGTTGTCGCCGCCCACAAAGCCGATCACGCCTGGCGTGTCCTTGATGAAATACCAAGGCTTCTCGATGCGCCGCCGGTTGTCATCCAGCAGCAGCATGTCCACGAAAACATAACCGGGATACAGCTTGCGGGACGTTACGGTCTTCTTGCCGCCCTTGACCTCAACCACCTTCTCAATCGGCACCAGCACCTCCTTGAAGTACTCCTCCACCTCCTCGGTCTTGAGGCGCTTCTCGATGCTGTCCTTGACCTTCTGCTCCTGGCCGGAAAGCGTGTGAATGACAAACCACTGGCTTTTCATGGGTGGCGGCTATTTCAACTGGTTCATCAGGTTGACCACGGCCGTGATGCCGAAGTCGGCGACGGCGGTGAACAAACCCAGCAGGGCCACGGAAATCATGACCACCACGGTTGACTGGCGGAGCTCCTGGCGGTCGGGCCAGTTGCACTTCTTCAGCTCTTCCCGGGTCGCACGGACATACGCCGTCAAGCGCAGCAAATAGCCTTTGTACCACAGAAAGGCAAAAATGCCGGCGGCCACTACGAGCCAGATGATAAGTGTCGTGTTTTTCACGTTAATCTACGAACTAATGGCGGAGAGGGAGGGATTCGAACCCCCGAAGGTGGGTCACACCTTAACGGTTTTCAAGACCGCCGCATTCAACCGCTCTGCCACCTCTCCATTCTCGCCAGTCGAGATTTGGCAGGGCGGGAGGGACTCGAACCCCCAACAGGCGGTTTTGGAGACCGCTACTCTACCAATTGAGTTACCGCCCTATCTGCCAGAAATTTTCACGGCCCATTCTGAGAGAGAGGCAGGCACCTGGCCGAACATTTCGACCAGGTGCCCAAATCTGCCGATCGGTTATGCGCTCAAAACATCGCTGACCCGGCCCGCACCAATGGTGCGACCGCCTTCGCGAATGGCGAAGCGTTGACCCTTTTCCATGGCCACCGGCGCGATCAATTCGATGTCCACGGAGACATTGTCACCCGGCATTACCATTTCCACGCCTTGCGCGAGGGCCACCGTGCCCGTGACATCGCTGGTGCGGAAGTAGAACTGCGGGCGGTAGTTGGTGAAGAACGGCGTGTGACGGCCGCCTTCTTCCTTTGAAAGGACGTAAACCTCGGCCTTGAACTTGGTGTGCGGCTTGATCGAACCCGGCTTGGCCAGCACCATGCCGCGCTCGACTTCATCCTTTTTGGTGCCGCGCAGCAGAATACCGACGTTGTCGCCGGCCTCGGCCTTGTCAAGCAGCTTGCGGAACATTTCAATGTCCGTGGCGGTCGTCTTGCGGGTATCCCGCAAACCGACGATCTCCACCTCGTCCATCTTGTTCAGCACACCGCGTTCAACGCGCCCGGTCACCACCGTGCCGCGGCCTTCAATGTTGAACACATCCTCAATGCACATGAGGAAGGGTTTGTCCACCTCGCGGGTCGGCAGCGGAACAAAGTCGTCAATGGCCTTCAGCAGGTTGGCAATGGCAGCCTCACCCTCGGGGGTACCGGCCAACGCGGCCGTCGCACTGCCCCGTACAATCGGGGTGTCGTCACCCGGAAACTGATACTTGGAAAGCAGATCGCGGATTTCCATCTCCACCAGATCCAGCAACTCGGCGTCGTCCACCAAGTCCACCTTGTTCAGGAAAACGACGATGGCCGGCACACCG
>CAYXDZ010000107.1:0-4615 GCA_964463815.1 uncultured Verrucomicrobiota bacterium
AGTGTCGGGCGGGGATCAATCGCCAAGAGTTCGCGAAACCACGGGCTGGAAACCGAGCGCACCTGATTTTCCAAATGCGCCGGACCGACCCCCAAATTGGCGCGCTGTTCGGGTGTCAACTCGTTCATCGCATCTTCCATGACGGTTCTAACGCGGCTCTCAGAACCCGCGGATCCAATTGCGGCCCTGACGGCCTCGAAGATCCGGGACTGGAGTTTCGCCTGAAGAGTCGCGACATCCTCGCTCGCGCCGCCGATGCGCAACATGTCCTGCGATTGCCGGGCAAGGAGTTCGTCCATCGGTACTCCGGGGCCGGCGAGCAAGACGATGAACGCCACATCACCCGAAGTGACGGCCGCCCGGGGCGCGATCAGTCCTCCCTCGCTGTGACCGATCAGTCCGATTCGATGCGCGTCCACTTCGGTGCGTGTTTTCAAGAAGTCCACGGCCGCCAGGGCGTCAGCAGTGAAATCGCGGGTGGTGGCGCCTCTGAAATCGCCGGTCGACTTCTGGTATCCGCGGTCATCGTAGCGCAGAACGACGATGCCGCTCCGGGTCAATCGATCCGCGAGCACGAGAAAGGGCCGATGCCCCATGATCGCCTCGTCCCGGTCCTGAGGCCCCGAACCACTGATCAAGACCACCGCGGGATGCGGCCCCGGCGAACGGGGTGAGGTGAGCGTCCCGGCGAGTGTGACATCAGCCGCGCGGTTCCTGAAGGCGACTTCCTCCTCGTCATAAGGGTACGGTTTCGCGGGGTCTTGCGGACGGGACAGGTCCGGCGCTTTTTCGAGTCGCTTGATGGTGAGGGGCAGTGCGTTCGAACCCTGTTTCCATCTCCCGACCACTTCCGATCCGTCCGTGCTGAGCTCTCCGTCAAAGGTGGCATGAATCGTCGCCACCTCGAAGTGGAGCGTTCTTCCGTCCTGCGTCGCGTTCGTGATCGGGATGTCCCGCGCATCCTGATCGATGCTGCTCAGCGTGCCGGAGAGACCGTCGCCGCCGTCGGCCAGCTTGATCCACAAACGCAGCTCAAAAGCGTTTGGGCGTAACGAGCCCTGCCAGACACCGGCGAAACCTTCCCCCGGAAGACCGCGACCTGGCGTCTCTCCCTCGCGCACCTGCTTGATGGTCCGCTTGATTGCGAATGGAAAGGTTTGTCCTGATTGCGAAAGCTTGCCGGTGATCGACCGGCCGTCGGCGGCGAGCGACCCGTCAAACCGGGGATCGCCGGGAATGTCTGGCAGCGCGAAGGAAACGCGGTCCTCATGGACTGACACATCGACCAGCTTGAAGCCGCGCATGCCCTGAACAGGAATATCAATGGTGCCGCTCATCGCGCCCTCCGCTCCATCCAGATCGAGGCGCATGCCCAGCGTCGCTGTCGGCAGGGTGACCTCACCCTCCCAATGGCCGACCGCCGGATGACCGGCCTGCACGGTTAAAGTTGAGGCGGACGGCTCGGCCTGGGCTGCATTGGTCTTCAGGTTGTCTGTGCAGGCAGTAAGGCTGAGCACCGTCGCGGCAGTGAGGGCTCTGATGGACGTTTTGATGTTCATTCATGCCATTAGTGATCACAGAGTTCTGAAATCTTACAAAAACTTCCGAGCGCAAAAATAGGTTCGGGACAGGCCCGTGAACTTATCATGAGAACCCTGCAACGCCCGCTACCACTAAATGCCCGGGCGCCGGTCGTCCCGGCTATTCCACCCATGAAACAGCCCAAACTCGACGCTGTGTCGAGTTTCGCCGGAACCAACGGCCGGGGGAAGCCGGAAGTCTGGCTTTCCGCTGCTGCCGGCCGCCCTTATCTTGTTCGGTGTGGGGCTGCTGATCTGGTTGATCGCCGGTTCCTTCCGCATACCGCCGGTGGACCAGCCGCCCGCCCCACCGGCCGCGAGCCCGGCGACCACCCAACCGGCAACCGCAAGTCGCGACCTGGCACCCGAGGAAGATCAAGCCGCTGCCGCCCGCAACGAGTCAGAAGCTGCTGGGCAACCGGCAACGTACGGACGCCGACTACGCGATCGAGATCCGCCTCGTGAATCCGGACGGCGTCACGGATGCGCGTTACTTCAATCCCTTCAACCAGCGTTCGATCAACGTGGCGCGGGCAACTCTGCTGGAGCAGGACGGCGCAGCGGAGTTCTTCATGGAACTGCGCGACGAAGGCTATCCCGGGAGCATGTACACGTTGCAATACGATGAAGCCAACGACCAGTTGGTGAGCATATATTTCCAGGCGGCAGTGCGGGAAAACTACGCGGTGGCCTTCCAACGCATGCCCGGGCGGTGAGGTTTAATCCCGCACGGTCGCCTTGCCGACCTGCAGGATGCGCTGAATCAGCTTCGGATACGGAGTGACAGGCATTTGCTTTTTTCGACGTGCCTGAGGTGTGCCTGGCCAGTTGTGGCACTTCCAAGGTCAAATATTGGGAATGGAGCTGCGTTCCGATTTTGGGCAGACGACATAAACGATGCCTTCGGTGAGCTTGTAGAGCCCGTAAATGCCTCCGAACCCAATCGCCACGGCGAGTGTAACAAGTGCCCTGCGGGCGACGGGGTTCATCGCCTCCAGTTCGGCGCGTTCAGGGATGACCAGAAAGAAGGAAGCGGCACCAATCACAATCAACGAACCCAGGCAAATTCTCCTGATTCCCAGTTGTCGCACTTCCGCATTTCGCTCCGCAACGAACTCGTCGAGTTTGGAATCCGCCTCCGACACGGGAATGCCGTTTGACATCAGAAAAGCCCGGACAGCCGTGGATGACTCACCCCAGATGATCCTGGCCCTTGCCTGCGTAAAGAGTTCCTCGGGCTGCATTCTTAAGAGAGGTGGCCATGCCTTGATCAAAAAGGCTTCACACCTGCGGGAGTTGCCAGGGATCGCGGCGTTTGCGGTCGAGCATCGCATTGGCTGATTCGTCGCCGATGAAGACTTCCTTCTCCGGATCCCATTTAAGTTTGCGGCCTACTTTGATGGCGATGTTCGCGAGGTGGCAGATCGTGGAAACGCGGTGGCCGATGTCCACCGGAAAATAGGGATCTTTGCGGCTGCGCACGCATTTCAGGAAGTCGTCGTGCTCACCCTCGGGGTTGGTGTAGAGATGCAGCTCGTTCGGGCTGATCTTGGATTCGAGGATTTCCTTCGAACTGGCTTCGACCGGTCCGCGCCAGCCGGTGTTGCCGACCCAACCCTCAGTGCCGATGAACTTGATGCTGGGGTTGCCCGGTTTGCAGGTCATCACCACACCGTTGGCGTAGCGGTAGGTGACGTCGTAATCCTTCACCGTGTTGTAGAGGCCACCTTCCCAATAATTGCCGGCGCCTTCGACCTCAACCGGACACGTGTGTTCGGTGTCGTTGGCCCACTGCGCGGTGTCGAACAGGTGCGTGCCCCAGTCGCAGATGATGCCGCCCGAATAATCCTCGATCCACCGGAAGTTCCAGTGGACACGATCCCGCGTGTAGGGCGCGAACGGCGCGGGGCCGAGCCACATCTCGTAATCCAAAATTTCCGGCACCGGTTGCGGCGTCGGGTCGCCCGGCTCAGTCGGCTGTTTGGGCAGGATCACCTCGATGCGTTGGAGCTTGCCGATGCGGCCGTTGCGAACCAGCTCGGCGATCCGGTGATACTCCGGCACCGCCCGATCCTCGGTGCTGGTTTGGAAAACTTTTTTGTGTTTGCGCACGGCGGCCGTCAGCACACGGCCCTCGTGGATGGTGAGGGTCGGCTTCTCGCATTGCACATCCTTGCCCGCCTGGATGGCCATGAGGCTCATGATGGTGTGCCAGTGATCCGGGGTGGAAATCATGACGGCATCGATGTCCTTGCGCGCGAGCACTTCGCGGAAATCCTTCGTCACGAAGCAGTCCTCGTTTTGGTAGCGATCCGCCACGGTCTCGGAGGCGCGGAACAGGTGGCGGTCGTCCACGTCACACACGGCGACGACCTGCGCGTCCTTGTGGCGGAGGTAGGGGCCGAGATTCCAGCCGACCCCGTGACTGCCGGTGCCGATGAAGCCGACCGTGATGCGGTTGCTCGGCGCGGTGTGCCCGTCGGCACCCAGCACGGAGGATGGCAAGATCTGGGGGGCGATGCCGGCCGCCCAAGCTGAGATGGCGGTGCGACGGAGAAAACTGCGACGAGTAATGCGGCGGGTGGTTTTCATAAGGATTGCAGGAATGATGGACGTATCGCCCACGGCTTCATTTCATAGGGAATTGATGTGGTGAGACTGTCGCGCCATCGGCGGCCGGAATCACGCACAATTTTGGTTCCCGCCATTCGCGGGACCATTAAGCTCGCGCCAGGGCCATTGAAGCACGCCCCAAGATTTTGACCCACCAACCCGCCGCCCGCGTTGATATCCATGAACCCTGCCGAAACAACAGCGGCCGCCGCCCGCCTCTGCACGCAGTGCGGTCTGTGCTGCAACGGGGTGATGTTTCACATGGTGAAACTGCAGCCGCGCGATTCGGCGAAGGCACTCGCGTCGCTGGGCCTGAAACTGAAGCGCAAGCACGGACACCACTTCATCCTCCAGCCGTGCCCGGCGTTTCAGAATTCGCAGTGCTCGCTCTACGCGGCCCGGCCGGAACGCTGCCGGGTGTT
>CAYXDZ010000107.1:4715-9647 GCA_964463815.1 uncultured Verrucomicrobiota bacterium
GCCTCAAGCCGCCAGCGCCTTCCGCAGATGCTCGGCCGGCTGGTAGTTTTCCAGCACCACGGTGGTTTGTCCGTCCCGCCGCATCCGCACCTGGCGCACGGTGATTTCCGGCGTCTTCGACGGCGAAAACAGGATGTCGTCGTGCGTGGCGTTTTTCTTCGACGCGAATTTCTCCGGAGTGAGGTGACCGCCCAGATGATCGCTGCGGCCCGTGGCGACGTGCATGGTGCCGAGGATCTTTTCGTCCTGAATGTCGCGGCCGGAAACCGGCAGCACCTGCGTGCCAAAGCCGAGTTCGCCAATCTCGCCGGTGACGGGATCGGCTTGCAGCTTGGCATTGTGCGCTGCGACGGTCGCGGCGTCGCCCTTGAGCAAAGTTGCGTTCTGAATGCGACCACCGCTGACCTCCATCACGCCGAGCGTGCCGTCCTCATAGCGCATCGGGAATTTTCCCTCGGCGCCCTCGGGCACGAAATAGACTTCGCCCGCCGGAAGGTTCGCCACGTCGGGTGTTTCGCCGCGACACAGGCCGTGGCTCTTCTGCGCTTCCTGGCCGTTGCAAATCAGCTTCAACGTCAGGGTCTGGTTGGCCACCACGTAATCCACCTCGAACCAGTCGGCGCGGGTCATGCCGAGGCGCAGCTTCTCCGCCTGCTTGCTGACCTCGTTGTAATCCACCGCCAGACCGCTGCTCAGGATGATGTCGTTGACCCCGTGCAACGTGGCACCGCGGAAACCGTATTGCTTGGCAAAGGCGGTGAGCGGCGCGGTCGCCGAGTACGTCGAGATGCAAAGAATCAAATCGTAATGCGGATAAATGTCCCGCGCGAAACTCACCTCCCGTCCGTCGGGAGTGAAGGCCGCGTCCGGCAGATCGAGGTTGCTGCCGCCGGTGATCTCGTAGGCGAACATTTCCCCGCCGAGCAGCCCCAGTTCAGCCGCGACTCCCTGCTTGAGGCCCTGATAAAACACGTCGTGCGCGCGGCGCTGAATGGTAAGCGATTCATCCCGCAGGAAGACAAAGTCCGCGATCTGTCGGGGATCGGGGAGGTCGATCAAGATGCAGACGCGCTTGCCCTTGACCGGCTCAAACACCGTGCTCAGCAGACGGGCCAGACTGAAAGGCGGGAATTTCATGTTATCCATATCGATTTATGCTTAGGTTTCCAAAAAGCCAACGTGCCGCGAGTTGAAGATTCGGCAAGCAGCCACGTTGTCCGAGCGCCGGTCGTCCCAGCTATTCCACTCATGAAACAGCCCAAACCAACGCCGCGTCGAGTCTCGCCGGAACCGCCGACCGGGGGAAGCCGGAAGTCTGGCTTTCCCCTGCTGCCGGCCGCCATTTTCTTCGTCGGTGTGGGTTTGCTGGTCTGGTTGATTGCCGGTTCCTTCCACAAACCGCCGGTGGACCAGCCGCCCGCCCCGCCCGCCGCAAGTTCCGCCACAACCGGATCGACGCCAGCAATCGGCACCCCGACTTCCGATGAGATCAAGCCGCTGCCCCCGGCCCTGAGTCAGAAGCTTCTCGGCAACTGGCAACGCACCGACGCCGACTACGCGATCGAGATCCGCCTTGTGAATCCGGACGGGCTCGCGGACGCGCGTTACTTCAATCCCTTCAACCAGCGCTCGATCAACGTGGCGCGGGCGAGCCTGCTGGAGAAAGGCGGCACGGCGGATTTCTTCATGGAGCTGCGCGACGAAGGCTATCCCGGCAGCACGTACACGTTGCAATACGACGAAGCCAGCGACCAGTTGGCGGGCATCTACTTCCAGGCGGCGGTGCGGGAGAACTACCCGGTGGCCTTCATGCGCATGCGCGGGCGGTGACGCTCAATCCCGCACGGTCGCCTTGCCAACTTGAAGGATGCGCTGGATCAGCTTCGGATAGGGCAGGCCCGCCTTATCCGCGGCCAACGCGAAGTCCTCGTCCTTGGCGAGCATGGGATTCGGGTTGGCCTCGATGAACACGATCTCGTTCTGCGGGGTGAGCCGGAGGTCGAGCCGTGCGTAGCCGTCAATCAACAGCAGGTGATAGATGCGCTTGCACAGCTTTTCGATCCGGCGCGCGAGTTCGGGATCGAGTTCGGCAAACTCGTTCTGAATCCCCCAACGCTCGCGATACGCCTCGTCCCACTTCACCTTGAAGGTGGCAAAGCGCGGCTCGTCCGCGGGCACTTCCTTGAAAACCATCTCACGCGCGGGAAAGGCCTGCAGCCGGTGGTTCCCGATCACGCCGACGTACAATTCCCGGCCCACGATGTATTCCTCGGCGATGGCGGGTTGTGCGAACTTCTCGTGAATGAACTTCACCCGCTCGGTGAAGTCCGCGTCGTTCTCGACAAAGGACGCCTGCGAAATGCCGTAGCTGGCCTCCTCCTTGAGCGGTTTGATCAGAATGGGAAACTCAAGCCGTCTGGGGCGCTTGATCTTGCGGGCGGGCGGCAGCACCACGAAGTCCGGCACGTGAATGCGGTGATAACTGAGGATCTTTTTCGCGATGCTCTTGTTCTTGCAAAGGGTGATGCCGACCGCGCTGCAACCGGTGAAGGGGATGCCCTGCAATTCCAGGAACGAGGTGATCTTGTGTTCGGCTGAGCTGAGGTTGCCGAACTGTTCGACCATGTTGAAGATCACGTCCGGCTGGAAGGTCGCCAGCTTCTGCCGCAGCAAATCGGTGTCGTCGTGCAGGCCGAGCAGCTCGACCGGATGACCCAGTTCACGCAGCGCGGCGATGACGTGCGCCTCGGTCTTCCAGGACGCGGTCGCCAGCTCCGCGGTGTAGTCGTGATCCAGCGTGGTCCGGCCGGCGGAATCGAACAGGACGAGAACCTTGTCGCGTTTGGGCATCTTACTTCGTGCGTTTGAACCGGCCGGTGAAAAGATAATTCATGGTGAGCGACGTGACATAGGTCGCGACTTGCAGGTCGAGGTTGGGATCATTCGCCAGCACGTGCAAGCCGAGCGCCTCGCAGCGTGCGGTGATCTTCTTGATGAGCTGGTCGATGCGGAACTTGTGCTCGCTCGACCACCGGGCGATCGCCCGGACAATTTGCCGGCGTCGGCGACGCAACCAGATGGAGGCCTTCTCCACGCCTTCCGCTCCGGCCTGGGCCGCGAACAGGCTGCGCAGATCCTTGTCGTAGAAATCGGGGAACGAATCCGCGTAGGCCTTGCGCTTGCGCGCATAATAGGTCTTCAGCTTCAGGTTGAGAAAGTTGTATTCGGCCACCTTGAACGGCGGATTGTGAACCGGCGGTTTGCCGGCCAGCGACCGCATCAGTTCGTCGGTGTATTCGAGTTTTTGCAGAGCCTTCCAATCCTGGTAGCGCTTCCGCCAGTCGAGGCCGGGCGTGAGCCACACCGCGAACGTCTCCGCCCAGTCCTCGTCCGGATGACTCTGCGCGTACCAGTCATCGAGATGGATGACGTAGCTGCGGCTGTAGGGCCGCGGCCGGTAGGTGTCGCTTTCCTCGGTCGAGGCCAGCCCAAAGTGCTGCTGCCACTTCTTCTTGTGCTGCAATCGGTAGGCGAAGCTGTAAGCGTGCGCCGCCTCGTGCCGCATCAGCTTCATGAACCACTCCGCCGTCTCGCCCTCGACTTCGAGAATCTGCCGGCGCTCCAGCTCGCGCAACCGGGGATGCACCAGGAAGAACGGCACAAAGATCGCCGGAATACCGACCGGACAAAACCACTCGTCACCGACGTGGACCGGGGGATGAAACGCCAGTCCTTTGGCGTCGAGTTCGGCGTAGAGCTGCTGGACCAGCGGCGCCAGTTCGGTGCCCTCGAGCGTGAGGCCGAGCCGGGCAATCTTCTGCTCCAGCAATTCCTCATCGCTCATCGAGACCCAATCCACCGGGGGCGGCATGCGTGTTCCATAGCGGAACCGGACGCGGCGGTCATGGGAAATCTGCAAATGACATCCGCGTTCGTGACTTTACCGCCGGCAGCTGTCAGACTGCATTCCGCTCCTGACATGCCGAATGCTCATCAAATCTCACGGCGGATTCTCAAGCTTGGAGCCCATAGTCGCCAGGCAGTTGAGGACGTGCTCGCCGTCGAGGAACCGCTGGAGATCCGCATCCACAACCAGCCGCTCAGCCTCACCATGCGGACGCCCGGCCACGACGCGGAACTCGCCGCCGGCTTTCTGTTCGCCGAGGGCGTAATCAAATCTGGGGCGGACATCGCCCAACTCGCGCCCTCGCCTCGCAACCGGGACGGCAACGTCTTGAACGTGATCCTGGCCGACGGTGTGGCCTGCGACTGGGCGAAATTGAAACGTCACTTTACCACCACATCGAGCTGCGGCCTGTGCGGCCGTGAATCCATCGCCGCCGTACGCAAACAACTGCCCTGCGTGCGCGCGGCGGTCAAGGTTCCAGCAAGTCGGTTGCACGCGCTGCCGCAGAAATTGCGCGCCGCCCAGGCCGTCTTCGATGCCACCGGCGGGCTGCATGGCGCCGGGCTGTTCGATCTGCGCGGCCGGTTGCTTGTGGCGCGTGAAGATGTCGGCCGGCACAACGCGGTGGACAAGGTGCTCGGATGGGGGCTGCTGAACAACCTGTTGCCGTTTGATCGCCGTATCCTGCTCGTGAGCGGACGCGCGTCGTTCGAGATCGTGCAGAAGGCGCTGGCCGCGCGGATCCCGATCCTTTGCGCCGTGTCGGCCCCGAGCAGTCTGGCGGTCGAACTCGCGCAGTCGGCCCGCATGACGTTGGTCGGCTTCCTCCGCGACGGTTCGATGAATGTGTATTGCGGCCCGCGTCGGGTGACCGGGTAAGGCGGCGCGCTCTTGCCTGTCCTACCTCGCCACTAGTTCTTTCTCGGTCTTGAGGCGCAACTGCCCGCACGCGGCGTCGATGTCGCCCCCTTTTTCGAGGCGGAGCGTGGCGGTGGTGCCGGCCGCTTTCAACAGCTCGGCAAATT
>CAYXDZ010000108.1:0-9567 GCA_964463815.1 uncultured Verrucomicrobiota bacterium
AAGGATTCAAGGGGGTTGCCGATAGCTCACTCGTCCTTCGGGACAGGAGCCTGGCAGCCTCAAAGAGCCGGACGGGATAAACCGGCGCACGCCCGATCCAAGGTGCGCCTCGCGGCAGGGATGCCGTCAGCTAAACAAAGCCCCTGCAAGGGGTGACTCATGGAAGGAGTCTCAGTTATGGTTATTAATACTAATGTGTCGGCCTCGAGCAGCGCCCGTTTGCTCGCGGAATCATCCTCAATGTTGTCCAAGTCGCTGTCGCGCTTGTCCTCCGGTCAGAAGATCGTTTCGCCGGAAGATGACGCCGCCGGCCTGGCGGTTTCCATGCGCTTTGACGCGCAGATCAACCGCACGACCGCCGCCAAAAACAACGTGACCAACGCCATCTCGTTCAGCCAGACCCAGGACGGTTTCATGCAGAAGGTCGGCAAGGCCCTCGATCGCATGAGCGAACTGGCCATCCTGTCGCAGGACGTGACCAAGTCGGACGCGGATCGCGCACTCTATAACTCGGAGTTCTCGACCCTCGGCGCCTACGTGGACAACGTGGCCACGAAAGACTTCAACGGCGTCAGCCTGTTTGCGGGCGGCTCCCTGAACGTCACGCAGGACAGCGAGGGCGGCACCTTCACGGCAACGGGGATCAACCTCGGAGCCAGCGCCTACACAACGGCGACGGGCTCTTCGATCAGCACGACCACCACGGCGGCCACCGCGTTGACCAACGTCAAGGCGGCGATCACCCAGTTGGCCACCGACCGGGCGACGGTGGGGGCCAACATCACGCGTCTGCAGTTCACCAGCGATCAGCTTGGTGTGCTGCGCGAAAACCTCTCGGCCGCCAACAGCCGCATCAAGGATGTGGACGTGGCCGAAGAGAGCACCCGGTTTGCCCGGTACAACATCCTGGTTCAGGCAGGCACCGCGATGTTGGCCCAGGCGAATGCCACTCCGCAGTCGGCGTTGCGATTGCTCAGCTAATCGCCGCGCCTCCGCACCACGGAGTGATCACTTCCCGGCCGGCGCCCTGCGCCGGCCGGGATTTTCGCTTTAGTCGCGGGCGACGACTGCCGATGAGAATAAGGGCGGTGGCGGCCACCGGCGGATTACGAATTGCTAATCAAGACTTTGCGATATGGATCTAGGCGTTTCAGGACTGGCTTCCGGCTTTGACTGGCGGTCCCTCGTGGACCAGTTGTCCGAGGTGGAGCGTGCCCCGCAACGGCTGCTGCTTCAGGAGCAAAGCCAGGTCGAGCAGCGCAACACCGCCTACGGGGCGCTGCGCACGCAGTTGTCCGTCCTGCAGAACAAGGTCAAGGTGCTCCAGGAGCCCACCCTTTTTGCCCGGCGGCTGACTTCCGTGGGGGATGCCACCTTGTTGCGTGCCAGCGCCGCTTCGGGAGCGCCGCTCGGCAGCTACACGTTCAACGTCACGCAGCTCGCCACCAACGCGGTGCGCCAGGGCACGGCCAACATCGGTGCCCGTTTGAATCCAACCAACGATGTGTCTTCGCTCGTGCTTGGCGAGGCGGCGTTTTCAACCGGCATCAAGGCGGGAACTTTTTCGATCAATGGCCAGCAGGTTTCCATCGCGACAACCGACACGTTGCAGGATGTGTTCGACAAGATCGGCACCGCCACGGGCGGCACGGTGACCGGTTCCTACGACGCCCTGACGGATACGATTTCTCTGACCAGCGGTGGCGAGATCATCTTGGGGTCGGCGACGGACACCAGCAATTTCCTGGCGGTGGCCAAACTTCAAAACAACGGGACCGGCACCATCTCCAGCGGCGCGTCACTCGGCTCGATCAAGTCCGGAGCGGCCTTGAACGCGGCGAACTTCAGCAGCGTGATCTCCGACGGCGGCAGCGGCGCGGGGGAGTTCAAGATCAACGGAGTGTCCATCAGCTTTGACGCGGGCAGCGACTCGCTCAAGAACGTCATCGACCGCATCAACGCTTCGACGGCGGGCGTGACGGCCAGTTATGATCCGGTGAACGACCGCCTCTCGCTGGCCAACAAAGTCACCGGCGACCTGGGCATCGGCCTGGAGGATGTAAGCGGCAATTTCCTCGCGGCCACCGGCTTGAGCGGAGGCACCCTCACGCGCGGCAGGAATCTGGAATACTCGGTCAACAATGGCGGCACGCTGGTCAGCACGTCCAACACGATCACCGAGGATTCCTCGGGTATTGCCGGACTGTCGGTCACCGCACTCAAGCTGGGCGAGTCCTCCCTGGAGATCAGCAGCGACACGGCGGCGATCAAGAAGGGGATCACGGATTTCCTGGACGAGTTCAACAAGACCCAGGCGTTGATCGACAAGGAAACCGCCAGCACCACCGACAGCAAGGGCGTGGTGAAAGCGGGCACGCTCGCCGGCCAGTCGGATGCCAATGAAATGGCGTCGAAGCTGCGCAGCTTGGCCTTTGCCTCCGTGGCCGGCTTGTCGGGATCGCTGGACCGGATGGCCCGGCTTGGCATCGACACCAACGGCGACAACAACAACCTCACGTTGAAAGATGGCGCGGCGCTGGACGACGCCCTGTTGAACGGCCTCGACAGCGTGGCGGAGCTTTTCTCCAGCCCAACGAACGGCCTCGCCGCGCGCTTGAATTCCTACCTCGAATCCACCGTGGGTGACGAAGGGGCGCTGGAGAAGCGCATTGAAGGCCTGGGCAAACAATCCACCAGCATCGACCAGCAGATTGCGGACATGGAGCGCATCGTGCAGGCAAACCGGCAGCGGATGATCGACAGCTTTGTGAGGATGGAGGAGGCCCAGGCCCGGATCAACCAGCAACTCCAGTATCTCCAGCGTAATTTGAACTTAAATTGAACCGTCGCAAATCAATGAGTGCCAATGTGAGCTTTGAGCCGCACCAGGCCCGGCCCCGCCTGCGGGTGGAGCTCGACGGCCGGCCGGTCACCCTGCCGGGCGAAATGGAGTCGTCCCTCGTTTCCATCCGTGCCTATCTCGAATTTCTCGCGCTGCAGCAGCGGCGCGTGCTTTCCGGCTTCCTCGTGGATGGGATCGAGGTGAACCAGATCAAGGCGGACGCGCCGGACAGCGGGTATCAACACGTCTGCGGCGACACCATCACCTTCGAGCAACTGAGCCACCGGTTGATCGAGACCGCCTCGCGTCAACTCCAGCGATTGTCCTCACAGATGCAGGACGCCGCGTTGCGCATTGTGATCAGCGAGCGGGAGCAGATTGAAACCCAATGGCGGGAATGGCAGCCGCAGTTGCGCAGCCCGCTCGTCAGTCTCGGGTTTCTCCGCGAACTGTGGGGGCCGGCGGTCGATGCCATCATGGTCGGCGGACATTCGCTCGCCGAGCACCTCGAGGAACTCAACCCGCTGCTCTGCCAGATTGACGCGATTTTCCTCGCGACCGCGCACGAATGGTTGGACGAGGATGCGATCGCCCTGTCAACCACCGTGGAGGAATGCCTCGTGCCCTGGTTAAAAATTCTCGAAGTCTATTTGCTCAAGCTGCACCAGCAGCCCCTTGTTTGACATGGCCCCGCTGCAACTCCGCAAACTGTGTTGCCTCATAATCGGCCCGCTGCTCGCCCTGGCCGGCGGAGGCTGTGTGCATTCGAATCCACCCATGCACGGCACGGGCCTGGGACCGGAGTTTGAGCCGCAAAACTTCCATCAGACCACCGCCTGGCTGCCGCGCGACGTGCGCCGGGTGGCCGTGCTGCCGCTGACCGCGGCCACGGAAGACCTCCTGGGTAGTTCTACCCGCGACCAATTGGAGCAACTGCTCCCGCGCGAACTGAACCGGACCGGGCTGTTCGAAGTCATCCAGGTCGAGCCGGAGGCATTGCGACGCTGGACCGGCAAGTCCCGGTGGGGCGTGGCGGACGCGCTGCCGGCGAATTTCTTCGCGCTCCTCCGGGAGCAACTGGGCTGTGACGCGGTGATCTTTGCCCACGTGACGGCGTTTCGCGCTTATGCCCCGCTGGCCATGGGCTGGAAGCTGCATCTGGTGGATACCCGGCAACCGCAGATCTGGTGGGCCTGCGACGTGATGTATGACGCGGGCGACCAAAGTGTTGCGCGCGGGGCCACTCGCTTCGAGCGCGAGCAGCAGGGCTCCCGGCTGACTGCGGGCGATCCCGCAACGATTCTCCGCTCGCCCGGCCGCTTCGGCCAGTACACGTTGGCCACGAGCCTGGAAACGCTCCAAAGGCACGAAAGAAACCACTAAAGCCGGAGCGGCCAGATGCCGATATACCGGTTGGCTGAATGGCCAAACCACACGCCTGCCAGGAAGTGAGTTAAGTAGCTATGCAAGTCAATCCGAGTCAGCACAGTGATCCCGTAGGACAAACGGAACAGGTGCGACGAGCCGGCGCGAACCCGCGTCCCGCCACCGATGGCGCGGCGTTTGAGCGGTCCGCAGCTTTGAATCGTTCGCTGGCCAACACCCCGGAAGTGCGCCCGCAAGTGGTGGAACGCGCGCGCCGCCTGATCGAGGACACTTCGTATCCCCCCCAGGAAGCCATCAACAAGATCGCCAATCTCCTGGCCATGACGCTCGCTGAGGAATCCAAAGCCGGAGGCGCCCAGTGATCCGTCACGCCGCCAGCTCGTTTCAGTCATACAAAAAAATCGCCACGCAAACCGCGAGCCCGGGGCAGCTCGTGTTGATGTTGTTTGATGGGGCGATCCGGTTTTTGGAACAGGCTCAGGCCGGTTTCGCGCACGACGATCCGGGCGAGTTCAACCTCACCATCAACAACAACGTGCAGCGCGCCCAAGCGATCATCGACGAGTTGAACGGCAGCCTGGACATGGCCCGCGGCGGTGAGCTTTCCCATCATTTGCGCAGCCTTTACAATTACCTCGACCGCCGGCTCGACGAGAGCAACCGCACGAAAACTCCCGAGGGCATACGCGAGAGCCTCGAACGGCTGGGCTCGCTTCGCGCGGCCTGGGCCGGAATGCTCGTCGGCGATACCGAACCCGCGCCCGCCTTGACGGCCGCTGCTGCCTGACCGCCATGATGGACGCCTACCGCCACCTTGCCTCGCTCTACGAAGAGTGGCGCTTGATGTCCGAGTCGGAAGGGGATGCCATCCGCTCCCTGGCCTGGCAGCGCATCGAGCATTGCCAGAGCGCCAAGGTTGGTTTGCGCGAGCGCATCGTGCAACTCGTGGAGAAAGCCGGCGGCGGGCAGAACTTTGCCGAAGACCTCGGCCGCCGGTTCCGGCCAGTACTGGAGCACTTGATCAGTTTGGAACTCCGAAACAGCGAGTGGCTGGCGGCAGAGCGCCAGAAATTGGAAGCGGAGCGTGAAGGATTGAACCGGGACCAGCGCTCCATTCGCCAGTTGCAAGGCGCTTACGGCGTGGCCGCCGCGCTCTAAATTTTCGGGCCTCCCGACTGTCCGGCTGCATCCAGGGTCTTCCGGACGAGTTGCACGAGCTGGTCGTTCTTGAACGGTTTGCCCAAAAATCCGACCGCCCCGCGACTGCGTGCGTTGGGCGCATCTGAGTCCACCGCGCCCCCGCTAAGCATGATCACCCGCAACGCCGGCTGTTCCGCCCGCAGTTGCTTCAAGGTTTCCCAGCCATTCAATCGCGGCATGTCCACGTCCAGCAGCACCAGATCAAATGGCGGCGCGGCGCGGCGCACCAGTTCGAGGGCGTTCTCGCCATCCGTCGCCTCGACGATCTTGTAACCGCGATAGGAAAGCACGGCTTTGATGACCAGCCGCACCATCTCTTCGTCATCCGCGATCAAGATGGATTCCTGGCCTTCCAAGGCACGCGTTTCCGCACTCGTGAACTGATGCAACGCGGCGGAGCCCGCCTCCGTGCCGGTCTTCGTTTCGGGCAGAAAAACATGCAGGCGACTGCCCCGGCCCTCCTCGCTTTCGGCTTCGATCCAGCCGTCCTGCTCGGCGAGAATGGACTGCGCGATCGACAGCCCCAAACCGGTGCCCCGCCCCAAAGTCTTGGTGGTGAAGTACGGTTCAAACAGGCGCTCCCGCACCTCGCGGGACATGCCCTGACCGCTGTCGCTCACCGTCAAGCGAATCCATCTTTCCGGCGGCGCCTCCGCAACCGCGTCCGGTCGGGCGCGTTTGACGCGTTTCACGCCAAGGTGCAGCTCACCGCCATCAGGCATCGCATCGCGCGCGTTCAAGCAAAGGTTGAAGACGACCTGGATGACCTGGCTGGCATCGCCCTTGACCAGCCACTCGCCGGGCTTGAGGGCATCGGTCTTGAGCTGGATGCGGCGATCGATCGAGCGGCGCAGAATCAACACCACCTGCTCGATGAGTTCCGCGAGATCCACCGTCGTGGTCTGGGTTTCCGTCTGCCGGCTGAAAGTTTGCAGCCGGCTGATCAATTCAGCCGCGCGCCGGCCGCTGGTCTGCGCGTGGACGATGTGTTCGCGGGTCGGCGCGGGTAGTTCTGGCGTATCCAGCGCGAGGTCCAATTGCGAGAGCAGCGCGGTCAGGATGTTGTTGAAGTCGTGTGCCAGTCCGCCTGCCAGCGCGCCCACCGCCTGGACTTTGCGCGACTGGACCAGCGCTTCCTCCATCCGCCGCATGTTGGAAAGATCGCGCACGATGCCAATCTGGATGCGCAAGTCGCCATGTTGCGCTTCCGTGATCGTGACCCGGATGGGGTTGGGCTCGCTGCGTTCCGACTCGTGAATGAAGTCCCGGCGAAACTGGGCCGCATCGGTTTGCCCCGTCTGACGGGCCAAGGCAGCTTCGGCAAATGCCCGCGCCAGTTCCGGAGAAAAACCGATGGGGTTACCGATAACGGTCGATCGCTGGACACCGAAGAGCTTCTCCATCGCGATGTTCACGTACATCACCCGCGACTGATCATCCAGGCACACGACGCCGTTGCGCACGGAGTCCATGATGGATTCCCAAGGCAGCCGGGTCGGGGCAAACAACCCGGGCAACAAGTCCGTGCTCGCTCGTTCAGCCATTGCCGTGAAAGTTCAAGGACGGCGAGCCTAGGCGATCCGCCGTCGGCCGGCAAGGTTCCCGAACAATTCTGCAACTTCCTCGCCTTCAGCGGGGTGTTTGCCTTACGATGACCGCGACCGAAGTCCGGCCAAGCGATGAGCGAAGAGCACAATTTCGAAGCGTTTATGGCCGCTTATCAGGACATGGTGTTCAGCACGGCGATGCGCCTGCTGGGTAATTCCGCCGAGGCGGAGGACATTTCGCAGGAAGTCTTCCTCAAGGCCTACGACCGGTTTGCGGAACTCAGCCAGAGCAAGACGGCGGGCGGCTGGCTCAAGACCGTGGCGCGCAATCTCTGCCTGAACCACCTCTCGCGGTTCCGGGCGCGCTGGACCTTTTTCAGCGATCTCAAGCGCGAGGACGACGAAAGCGACCGCGAGTTCGACATTCCCGCCGAGGACACCCAGAGCGAGGACGCGGAACTGGCGGACAAACGGCAGTTGCTCGAACTGACGCTTCAGAAACTGCCGCCCGCCCAGCGCGTCCCGCTCGTGCTCTATCATTTTGAAGAATTGAGTTACGAAGAAATCGCGGCCCGCTTGAAACTTTCCCTGGCCAAGGTGAAGACCGATATTCACCGCGGCCGCGAGGCCTTGCGCAAGAAACTGAAACTCGACCTGGAAGGCGAACTGAGCGGTGCCGTCGGCATGTTGCCGCCGCCCGCCGGTCGCCACACAAAGTCATGAACGAATCTCAAGAACCTCTGCTGGCCGCGCGGATCGACCGCGAACTGCGCGCACTCCCGGTGCTGCCCGCGCCGAAAACCCTCGCGCCGCGGGTCCTAGCCGCGCTCGCCGCCCGCCAGCACGCCCCGTGGTGGCGGCAGTCCTGGGCCGGCTGGCCGCCGGGCATCCGGATGGCCTTTCTCGCAGTCAGCCTCGGCGTCGCCGGCTTGCTCGTTATCGTCGGTTTGCAATTGCCCACCCTGGGTTTGGCCGCCGGTGCCCTGCAAACTGTTGCCGGCTGGTTCGCGTGGATACAACCATACGTTGATCCGGTTTGGCGGATCATGGAAGCGCTCTGGATTGGTCTTAAGGCCGCCCCGCCGCTCCTGCTCTGGTCGGTGACCGCGTTCATCGGGCTCGCCTACGCCATGTGTGTCGGGTTGGGCACGCTCGGCTACCGGGTCGCGGTGAATCGCATTTGAAAACTCCCTATGAAGTCGTTCCTCAACAACTTGTCCGGACGCTGGCTGCCGCTCGTTGTGCTGGGCTGCTCGCTCGGCTGGCTGCCTGCGCAAACGGATGATCCGGTGCCCCCCGTCGAACCCGCCCCCCCCGCGGAACTGGCGACGGAGGAGGAAATGATTCGCGAACGGCCCCCGCAATTCCACTGGGGACGCGGTGGCCCGGCCGTCGGGGTGATGAACGACATTGAAATTGCCGAGGGCGAAACGGTCGAGCAGGTGGTGTCGGTTCTGGGAAATTACGTGCTCCGTGGACGCAGCCGGGGCGGCGCCGTGGTGGTGCTCGGCGGGGGCGAAATCTTGGGACCCGTCGAGGAAGACAGCGTGACGGTGCTGGGCGAACTCAAGACCGAGGCGCCCATCGACGGTGACCTGCACATTGTGCTCGGCAAGGCCTACATCAACTCGCACGTGCGCGGCGACCTTGTGGCCGTGCTGTCGGAAGTCGAATTCGGGCCGAACGCAGTCGTCGATGGCGAACGGAAATTCATCGGCCCGCAGCCCACGTCCCATCCCGACGCGGTCTTCAACGGCCCGTTGGTGCCGTTCCACCTGCCGGGGCCGCGCTGGCTGGCGGACTATTTCCGGCACGGCCTGATCTTTGGCCGGATCATGGTGCCCAGCATCGCCTGGTGCTGGTACATTCTGGGCTTCTTTTTCGCCTTCCGGCTGATCGTGGTGCTGCTCTTCCCCAAGGTGATCGAAACGGGGGCCACCGTCCTGCGGGAGCGCGCGTTGCGCAGCTTTATCGTGGGCCTCATTGCTTACATTCTCTACCTGCCGGCGCAGGCGTTGCTCGCCGCCACCGGCGTCGGCGTCATCGCCATTCCGTTCATTTCGGTGGCGATGATGATTGCCGCCATTCTCGGCAAGATCGTCGTCCTGCGCTCGCTCGGCGGCCAGTTTGCCCGCCAGTTGAACCTGTCGGGTCTCGACACCACAATGGGCGGTTTCATCGTCGGCTCGGTGCTCGTGGCCGCCATCTACATGGTGCCTGTCCTTGGCGGCATCGTGTTCCTGCTGATCAAGCCCATGGCGCTCGGTGCGATGCTGATCGTGGCCGTGGAAAGCTTCCGCCGGGAGCGCCCCACGCCTCCGCAAGTACCACCCGCCGCCAAACCGTCGCCACCCCCTCAACCACCGGTCATCGCGAAGGCCGCTCCCGCTGCTGCCACGGCCGGCATCGCCACCGCGAGTTCGCTGCACGTTTCCACCCCTGACCGGCCGGCCGTTGACCAACCAACTACCAGTGCCGCGCCACCGTCCGTGTCCGCCGCCCCACCCCCAACCGGAGTGCCGCCCGTCATTGAACCGGAGCCGACGCGGACACCACCCCGCCTCCACGAACTGCCCGTCGAAGAGATGCTCG
>CAYXDZ010000109.1:0-8814 GCA_964463815.1 uncultured Verrucomicrobiota bacterium
TGAAGTTGCGCGACCGCTGGTTTCCCAAGCTTCATGCGTCTGCGAGAATTCAGCGCTCCGACCAGACTTAAGGCTGATACCCCACTCGCTCGAATACTTCGGTCAGTCGCACCTCCGCCCCGCCGCGGCGCTTGCTTTCGTCGGCCGCCTCCATGAAAGCAAACAGCTCAATCGTCTCCTCCGCAGGCACCGGCACAACACCAGTCTGAAAGAACTTCACCACCTCTACTACCAGCGGCGCGTAGCCGTCATACGCGCCGACCGCCATTTCCCCTTGCTCACCTTTCGCAAGTCCGCCGTAGCCTTTGTCCTGCCGATACACGCCCGTACGGCCGCCGGACCAGGTGCCGGTGACGACAAGTTCGCCGGCCGCGTTGGTGCCCCGCTTGACGCTCTCGCAACCGGTACCCATGACCGTGAACAGTGATTCCACACCATGCACCGCGTACCAGAACATGTCCGGGTGTTTGGGTTCGACGCTGAACGGACTGGTGGTCTCCGCGCTCAAGACCTTGCCAATGCCACCGCCGCGCACGGCCTGCGTGTTCCTGCCGTAACGCAGCGAGGACGAGCTGAACAACGGCACGTTGTGCGCCTTCGCCAGCTTGAAGATCGCGATCACATCGCCGAGCGACCCAGCCATTGGCTTGTCGAGGTAGAGCGGCTTGCCGGCCTGGATCACCGGGATCGCCTGCCAGAGGTGCGGCCGGCCATCGACGCTCATCAGCATCACGGCATCGACGTTCCGACACAGCTCCTCGATCGTCGGGTAAAGCTTCACCCCATATTTCTCTACCAGCTCCCTCGTGTAGCCCTCGACCCGGGAGATGCTCGACTCAATGTCCGGACTGCCGCCCTTGAACGCCGCCACCACGCGCGCACCCGGCACGAAATCCTTTTGCGCGGGATCGTTCATGATCTTCGCGAACGCGGTGACGTGCGAGGTGTCGAGGCCGATCATGCCGACCCGGAGATCGGCGGCCGCAGCGGTGGAAATTGAAACGGCGATGAACGCCGCAAGGATGGGTTTGAACATGCCCTCTTGTGGCGGTTGAAACGAAGTTTTGCAAGACCGCAGCACCGCAGTCGGGGGCTTGACTGCGGTTTGCGACTAATCCCGCTTCAACAACCGGAGCGAATCTGTATCAAACAGCACCTCACCGGCGGTGGCCCGCAATTCGGCGATGAACTCGACATCGCGGGCCCAGTCGATCCGGAAATCATACTCCAGCGGGTGATTGGCCACCGTGCCGCTCACTCGGCTCGTGTCCAACTGCGTCCGGCTGCCCAGGCGAATGCCCGCGCCCGCCCCGAGATTGTTGCCGGCGGGCACCACGTCACGGGTGTTCACTCGCGCCGAGAAACGATAATTGCCGGGCGGCAAGTGCATCCACGAACGCCACGAGGCAACGGTGCGACCGTCACCGGCCCGAATCAGCAGGCGGGTGGGCTGCGTGGAATCCCTCACCTCGTAGAGCGTCGGTGTGCCGCTCTCGGAACGCGGCTGCCAGCCGGTGATGGCCGCCGAGCCATCCGCGCCGTGCTTGAACGGTCGCGGCAGGAGGGGAATCTGTTCCAACACATCCTTTCGTCGCTCCAGGAGCCGGCGTTGCACACTCCGGGTTTGCAGCGCGACATCGTCCACCAGTTGTGGCAGATCGGCAGCCAGGTTATCACGCAGGCGGGCAACAATCCGGTTCACGCTGTTGGTCAACCGTTCGGCGGTGAAGACATTGGTCGTCAGGGCTTCAAGGCGGGCGTAATAACGTTCGCGGAACTCCGGCACCTGGAGCAGTTGCCGGGAAACGAGTCCCCCGCCCTGCGGCAACAGCGGGTAATCGTCCCACCAGAACATCTGGTCCTTGCCGTGCGGAATGAAGACCGCCTTGCCGGAGCCGGGATCAAAGTAAAGCCGGTAGTTGTTCGGCTTCATCACGTAGCCGTCCCAGTCGCAGGCCATCATCTCGAGGGCCATGAAGGAAAGGAAGCGGTCCACATCAAGCGCGGCTTCGAGCCGGGCTTTGCGCCGTTCCAGGTCGCGCTCATACGCGGCGGCCACGAGCGCCTCCAGATCCCGGCGATCCTCGGGATCAACACCCTCGTCCTTCTCCAGCGGCGCGTCGATGTCGGTGAGAAAACCGCCGTCATAAAGGTTGCCCTCGGTGCGCGTGAAATGTCGTTTCAAAAATTCCTCGTCGTAACCTTCCTTGAGCACGTAGAGGCCGAGCTTGCGGTCGTTGAGCTGGACCACCGCGTGCGTCGCGCGGGCGGTCGGCACCCCGGCGGCGAGGAACAGATCGGCACAGATCATCTCGTTCATGAACGTGCCGTCCTGCACGGAGTTGTTCAGGTGAAGCTTGCGCAGGCCGTGAAACCGCTGGCCCTTCGCCGCGCGATGGAAGTTCAACGTGAGCGCCGGACGGTCATCGAAGTGCCGGAAACTGCCCGCCGCACCCTTGAGCTTGATTGAGACGTTGGTGTACGCCACGCCACCCTCGAGCACGGTGCCGAGCACGTAATTGCGCGGATCATGCCGCAACGCCTGCGTCGCGCGGGCATCGAGCCGGATCTCGAGACGCGGAACCGCTTCGGCGAAGAACCGGGCGGAAGTGTCCTTGGTGGAGGCTGAACTGGTGCGGGGACAACAAAACACCAACCCCAGAAGGCCCGCAGCGACCAGTGTGGAGAAGATTTTCAAGCGGCCCCTCAAATCCCCAGGCTCGACAGCGCGTGGGCGATGCGGTTCACGACGGCGGTCAGTTGCGGATGCGCCACCTCGAAGCCTTGCACCGTGGATTCGAGGCCGGTGATGGCGGTCTTCATCGTCTCCGGCCGGCGCTGGACGCGGGTGGCCTCGTGCGCGGACATTTCGGTGAAGCCCGCGATGCTGCGCACCTGGTCGGCGTCAGGGACACTCGCAATCTCGTTCTTCAACTGGGCGATCAACTCCAGCAGTTCCTGCCGTTTCTCGGGGGCCAGGTGGGCGGATTGTTCGAGCCGCCGCTGAATCTTGGCAATGGTGTCATCAATCATGGGCTTCAAGATACTCAAGCGCCCCGGGAAACGCCATGCTGGAAAATTATACAGTCAGCAATCCCCGGCGAGCCAGTCCCACCATTCAGCCGGGAGACCCGCCACGAATTTGGTGACGCTCTATCGCAACCGCTGCTCGATGGCTTCCAACCGGCGCAGCAATTCGGTGTTCTGTTCGCGCAGGACGGAATTTTCCGCGCGCAGAGCGGCGATCTCCCTTTCCACTTTCTGATTGAGCCCCTGGATCGCCGCCAGCGCCACGCCATCGGCATCCACGGTGGCGATGTGCTTGTCATCCGCACCCAGCCCAAATGCCGCTTTGAAATCCTGCGCCATCGGCCCGAGGTGGCGGCTCTTCTCCGCGTCCGCCTTGTACGCCCATTCCTGCAGCGGCAGCGCCAGCACCTTCTCCAGCACCGTCGCCCGGTTCACCGGTCGAAAGTCCTCCTTGGCATCCCGGTCACTGGCGCTGACGAAGGTTCCGTTCACGCGCAGCCCGGTGGAATTCAAACGCATCATTTCAACGCCGCCGGTTCCCGGACTGAATTGGGTGTTGGAATGAACCCCGTCTCTGAACCAGGAATAACTGTCATCGGATCGAAAGTACATCGTGGAGGACTGGACCCCGATTCCGTAAACCGTGCTCCAGAGGTTCAACATCTGCCGGGTGGTGCTCCCGAAGAACTGGGAGGTTTGGGAATTCAGATGCACGCCACCCTGGGCACGAATATTGAAAGTGTCGTTACCAGCGGAGGCGAAACTTGCATTCTGGCTGTCGGCCCACACAAACGCACCTTGATGATTGACTCGCGTCCGTCGGCCCGCCGCGAATGAGAAGGCCGCATTGTCCGCCACTAGGTTGTTGGTGCCGCCCACGATCACCGCACTTACGGCGTTGGTGCCAATGCGGTTGTTGTCGCCGCCCACAATAACCGACCAACTGCTGTTGCGGCCGCGGCCAATCTCGTTGTCGGAGCCCCCAACGAGGACCGGAGCGATCTGGCGGAGCGAGGGATCCTCCGAACCCAGTATGTCGTTGCGAAAACCACCCACCATCAACCCGCCGTCAATGTTGTTGCCCATGCGGTTCTCGGCCCCGCCCACCACCAACGAGATGACGGAGTTGGTGCCAATCCGGTTGTCCCGGCCACCCACGATCACGGCGTGCTGATTGTCCTGCAGGATTTGATTGCGAGCACCGCCGCCAATAAAAGCGGAACGCTGATCAGGTCCGATGACATTGTCCAAACCGCCCGCAATCACCGATTCATGCGCCGTCCCTTGAATACTGTTCTGCCGGCCAGAAAGGATCGCGGAGTTGGTGGAGCTGCCATCAAGTATTTGGCCCCGCCCGGCGATGATGCGCAGGCCATTGAGATCGCCCTCCAGACGCATGATCCCCTCCCCTCCGGCTCGAATGATCAGCGGCGTCGCGTCGCTCGTGCCTATGAACTGGCTGAAGGGGTCCGTGCCGGCATTGCCGCCCAGCGACCAGACGTTGCTCGTGCGGGCGATGCCGGCACCCAACCGTGCGTCCGGCACGATGCCGCTGGTCAGTTGTGACGCGTTCAAGCCAGTCAGTCCACCGCCGTTGCCAGTTAGGTTGTTGCCCGCGTTGTTGAGGGTGAGCACCTCCGAATATGTGCCGCCGAGCTGCGCGGACGATAGCGTGCCGGTCAACTGGCCGGCCGGCAGATCACCCGCAAGATTGGCCGCTGTCATCGCATAAGGCGTCGCCAGCAACTTTTGTCGGGGCGTCAGCGTCGTAAACGCGCCCAGATCGGTGCGCAGTTGGATCTCCAGCCAGCGCTCCTTTCCGGCGGCGAATGGCTCGGTCCCGAAATCGAGTTCTGCCATGAACAACCCGTCGGAGGCGCTCAACGACATGGCTTCTGGCGAAGTGCTGGCGAGCAGGTTGCCCGCCTGCGGCTCGTCCCAGACGCTGAATTTCACCTCCACAGGTCCGGTGTAGGGCTGGCTACTGGCGATGAGCCGGCCCTGATAGCTGAAGGTGGTGGTTTGTGCGACGGCCGTGACAATCAGGCTGAACGTCAAAAGCAGCGTAGCGGCGTGGAGTTTGATCATAGGGATGGTGAAGTTGCCCACAGGATTGCCAAAGGCCAACGATCCGGCAATGAAACAAACGGAACGGACTGGGAATCAACCCGTGAGCCACATCGGACAGGCTGCCCGACAATGCCCGGGCAACCCTATTGCGCGTGCTCATTTGTTTCTCAGTTCCAAGATCCCAAGGTGGCAGCTCAATTCCGAAAGAAATCACGATCAAGAGCCAGACCGTGTGGGCCAACCAACGAAAAAGGGCACGCCTTGGCGTGCCCTGGTGGACCTTGGTTGCAGGACCAATGCCTACGCGCCCATGCCGTCCTCAAACGAGCCGGCGGCCAGCGGGAAGCAGAGGTTGTCGCGCACGTATTGGATGCCGTTGGCGCTGGTGGCGTCGAGATCGCGATAGGCGCTCTCGGCCTCGACCACGAGCGGCGCGCTCTTCTTGCCCATGATGGCGCAGTAGCGCTGCGGGTAGCCGATCTTGATCATCAACTCGACGTAGCGGGCCATGTTCAAGTCGCCGCTCGCCAGATCGGTGAACTGCATCGCCCGGCCCTGCCAGTTGGGCTGCATCATGCGCAGCGGCAGTCCGGAAACGATGGTGAAGTTCTTCACATGACAGCCATACACCCGGCTGCCGACCTTCTCGAAGCGGGTCTGCCAGCTCTCACCCTCCCAGCAGTGCGAAGGATCGGCGTTCACACCGAGACACTTGTCGCCATCGCAAGTGTTGACTAGCAGGTTGAAGTCGTCGGCGCACATGGCTGCGGTGCCGGGATGAATCTCGTGGGCGAGCACGATGCCCAACCCGTTGGCGTGCTTGCGGATCTTGGCCGTCTTGGTCGCGAACCGTTCCTGGCCTTCCTTGATCAGGTCAAAATCCCCGCCGGCCCAGAAGCCCCACGGATAACCGCTCGCGAGTTCCCAGCCGAAGGCCACCCCCCAGAACATCGGCACCACCTTGACTCCCAGCTCGGCACAGAGATCAAGCAGCTTGAGCAGGTAATTCTCGGCCCACTGCTCGATCTTGTCGGCGGAGAGCTTGGCGATGTCCGGCGGGATGAACGGACGGATGGACGGCGTGCCGGTCCACGCGGAGGTATGCACCCAGAACGGGCAGTGCGCGGAAATGCCATCCAGGCTCAGCTTCGCCTTGGCGAAGGTCTGCTTGATCTCGCGGGCGGTCTTGAAGCCCTTGCCGCCTTGCAGCATGTAGTTCGAGGGCTGCGCACCGGCTGCGCCTGATTTTTTGGCGTAAGCCAGAAATTGCGCGAGGCTCTTGGCGCCGTGTTGAGCGCCCTCAATGGAGGAATGATAAATCGTCTGTGCCATAGGAATCCGAAGGTTTTAGGGGACTAAAAAGCTGATTGCAAGCTTGCGGGTGGAAGTAAGCAAAAAGATTTTTCAGGAACGTCAACCGGGATGCGCGATGCGTGAGGCGGCGGGCGAAATCAGCCGGAGGCCAGCCGGCCCGCTACTCCATGCTTCACGCCTTACGCATTACGAATCAGCCCCCGACTTCCGCGCGCGCCTCGGCCGCCAGCGCCGTGCTCAGGTAGCGTTCGCCAGTCGAGCAGGCCACCGTCACGATCAGCTTGCCCTTGTTCTCCGGTCGTTTCGCCACTTCGATCGCGGCCACCACATTGGCCCCGGTGGAAATACCGACCAACAGGCCCTCCTCCTTCGCCAACCGCCGCGCCATCGCGAAAGAATCGTCGTTGGATACTTTCACAGCCTCGACGATCTGCGGTTTTCCCTGACTGTCCTTGAGGTGAAGGTTCTTGGGGACGAAGCCGGCACCGGTTCCCTGAATCTTGTGCGGGCCGGGTTTCACTTCCTCGCCGGCCAGGGTCTGGGAAATGACCGGTGAATCCGCCGGCTCCACCGCGATGGCCGAGAAGCTCGCCTTGCGCGGTTTGATGACTTCACAGCAACCGGTGATCGTGCCGCCCGTGCCAACCGCGGCCACAAGAATGTCCACCTTGCCGTCGGTGTCCGCCCAAATTTCTTCGGCGGTGGTCTTCATGTGGATGGCGGGGTTGGCCGGATTCTCAAACTGCTGGGGAATCCAGGAGTTGGGCGTCTCCTTGGCGAGTTCCTCGGCCTTCGCGATCGCGCCCTTCATACCTTTTGCCCCCTCCGTCAGGACGAGTTTCGCGCCGAGCATGGCCAGCAACGTGCGCCGTTCGAGGGACATGGTTTCCGGCATCGTGAGGATCAGCTTGTAACCCCGGGCGGCGGCCACGAAGGCCAGCGCGATGCCGGTGTTACCGCTGGTCGGTTCGATGATCGTCGTCTCCTTGGTGAGGATGCCGCGCTGTTCGGCGTCCGCGATCATGGCCATGCCGATGCGGTCCTTCACGCTGCCGAGGGGATTGAAAAACTCGCACTTGAGGAGAATCGTGGCGTCCACGCCGGCCGTGACTTTGTTGAGTTTCACCAACGGCGTGCGGCCGACGGTTTCGACGATGTCATTGTAGATCTTGCCCATAGTGATTCCTGAGTATGATTGGTGATTCCGTTTCGACGATGCCCGAGAATGTCCCGAGGGCGTCGGGTTTGGGCAAGCCTTTTGTCCGCGTGAACCGGCCTGGTGGCTGGGCCAAAACTACTCTGGCAATGGCTTGTCCTTCGTCTCCGGTGCAAAGGGCAATACCAGCAGCCCCACCACGAAGATCGCGCACATGGCGACGCCCGCATAGCGCATGGGTTCCGGCTTGTCCTTGAACACCTCGCTCGTCAACAACCCCAGCAAGGCCGGACCAAACGCCGCCACCAGGCGGCCCACGTTGTAGCAAAAGCTAACCCCCGTGCTGCGCAGCCGGGTGGGGAACAACTCCGGAAAATAGATGGCGTAACCACCAAACAACGCGAGCAGGAAGAAACCCATCAGGAAGATCAGCCAAAGGTCGGAAATGCGGTTGAAAAACCAGAAGACCGCCATCGTGCTCAGTGCGCCAGTGATGAACGCAATCGCGAAGGCACGCCGCCGGCCGATCTGCTGGGTGATTCGGCTGAAGGCAATCATTCCGAGGAACGCACCGGCATTGAGCACCATCGAAGTGACCCCCGCCCAGAAAGTGACCTTCCCCGGAATCTGCGCCGGATCGATGCCCTGCGCCGTAAACACCTTCGTGAACACCGAGCGTTGCAGGTCGATGGCGAAGAAGCCGATTCCCCAAAGCCCGATCACGCCTGTGGTCGCCAGCAGGACGCCAATGATCGCGTTTCTGCGCCATCGGGGATCGCCAAACAACTGCCCATACTCGAAAAGCCAGCCAGTCTTCTCCCGCTTTTCCGCTTTCGCCGCGACCCATCTTGCCGGCTCCTTGAGCCGCGCCCGGATGACCAGCGCCAGCAGCGCCGGCACCGCCCCGACTAAAAACATCCACCGCCACGCCGCCCACCCGCCGGCCACGCCAATGACGCCGGTCTCCTCCAACCGGCCAAAGCCCATGCTGATCAGCGCGGCTGTCACATTGCCGATGGCCGACAGAGCCTGCAACAAACCGAGCGCGTAAGGCCGGGCCCGATCCGGCATCGCCTCCGCCACCAGCGCCACGCCGACGGCAAACTCACCGCCAACTCCCAACCCGGTGAGAAAGCGATAAACCGCGAAGTCCAGCCAGCCTTTCGAGAACGCGCTCAGGCCGGTGAACAGCGAGTACGCCAGGATGGTGATCATCATCGTCTTGGCCCGGCCGATCCGGTCAC
>CAYXDZ010000109.1:8824-9459 GCA_964463815.1 uncultured Verrucomicrobiota bacterium
GGTCACCCAGCACACCGAAGAATAGGCCACCCACCGCCCAGCCGATCAGGAAGATCGAGGTGGCATAACCGCCGTACTTCGCCACATCACCCGGATTGGCTGGCGCGCCGGGTTGCGCCAGCAGCTCTTTCATCGCGGGCACGCGCGCCAGATTGAAGAGCTGTTGATCGAGGCAATCAAACAGCCAGCCCAAGGCCGCCACGATGAGCACGAACCAATGATATCGATTGAGCAGTTTCCACCAGGGCGGGCGGGCGTTGTCGGCGGCGGGCGGCGTCATGACTCGCGGGGTTGGGCGGACTGGCTGGCGTGGACGGCTGTCTTGTGACCGGAGTCACGACGTTCGCCAAGCCTTTTCATAGCGCCCGAAAAAGGACTTCCGTTCACCGGAGCATCCGGCAATGATCCCATCCCGTTCCCCGGCATGATCTTCCCAGTCTGGCGAGGAACTTGTTTTGCCATGAGCGCCAACCAGCTTCCCGATGTCGAAAAACAGGCTCTGCGCGCCGCCCGCGAAAAGGGCGGCCTGACAAAAGCCCTCACCTACCTGAAATTCTCCGGACCCGGCTGGCTGCAAGGAGCCATCACGCTCGGCGGCGGCTCGCTCACGGGCGCGCTCTACCTCGGCGTGCTCG
>CAYXDZ010000110.1:0-9454 GCA_964463815.1 uncultured Verrucomicrobiota bacterium
CGCTCCGTCCGCTTGCGCAGGTGCTGCTGCCCGGCCTTCGATTCCCAAAAGCTCTCCTGCACCTTGGCCAGCACCACCGAGGCGTCGTCGGGCGTCATCCGTTCGTCGCGCGCCAGCAGCCAGACCAGCTCCGGGTCGGACGGCAGGCTGACGGGGAACGGCACGAACTTGGGCTTCACCACATCGTCGCCTTCTTCGGGTGCTTTCGGGCCGACCTGGATGACGCCTTCAAACGTTCCCTTGGGCGTGATGACCTCGACCGTGGCGGCCTTCTTCGCGGCGTGGGGCACCACCGAAACCGTTCCTTTGCCGAAAGACGCCTCGAACTGTTCCTGTACTTCCGCGAGGCTCTGTTTTTGCAAATCGGGCAGCTCGACCTTCTTGCAGAATTTCTCAAAATGAACGGCGCGCTCGGTGGCGGCGATCTCCTGTTCCAGCGCACGATAAATGTCCTGGGCGAGCCGGGCGTCCGGCACCGCCTTGGGCAGCACGGATTTCAACAGGTTCAACAACTGGGCTTCGTTTTTTGCTTTGGCCATAAAATGGGCCGCAACTTGTCGGTGAACCCGCTCGTCGATGCAATCCTTTAGCGGAGCAAACTGCCTTCGCCCGCCCGTCACGGCATCAGCCCGGGCGGAAAAGCTTGTGCTGGCAGTTGCGCCCCGGGCCGCTATGCTTTCCCCGTTCCCATGAAAACCAACCGCCGCTCCTTTCTCAAACACACCGCCGCCACCTCCTTGCTCACCTCGGCGGCGCTGCACTTTCCCTTCATCGCCCGCGCGCAGTCACCGAACTCGAAGCTCAACCTCGTCTCCATTGGCGTGGGCGGACGCGCCGCGGAAAACCTCACCGGTGTCGCCGGTGAGCATATTCACGCGCTGGCCGACGTGGACCGCAACCACCTCGACGCCGCCCTCAAGAAGTACGCTGGCGCAAAACCTTATCGCGATTTCCGCGTCATGCTGGAGAAGGAAGCCGACCGGATCGACGGCGTGCTGGTCAGCTCGGCGGATCACACGCACGCGGCGGCGGCGGCGATGGCGCTGCGGTTGGGCAAGCCCGTTTATTGCGAGAAGCCGCTGACGCACACGGTTCACGAGGCGCGCGTGTTGCGCGAGCTGGCGGCGAAACACCAATGCGTCACGCAGATGGGCACGCAGATTCACGCGGGCGACAATTACCGGCGTGTGGTGGAACTGGTGCAGACCGGGGCGATTGGCGACGTGCGGGAAGTTCACGTCTGGGTCAACACGGGTTATCAATTCTCCGGCGGCCGGTTCAACGGCAACACCCCGGTGCCGGCGCACCTGGACTGGGATCTCTGGCTGGGGCCCGTGTTCGAGCGGCCTTACAGCGCCGGCGTGCATCCCTTTGACTGGCGGCGATTCTGGGATTTTGGCAACGGCCAGCTCGGTGACTTCGGCTGCCATTACATGGACCTCGTTCACTGGGCGCTGGATTTGCATCACCCCGTGACGGTCGAGGCGAAAGGTCCGCCGCCCGATGCCATTTCGACACCCGAGTGGCTGGAAGTGAAGTATCAACATCCGGCGCGCAAGGGCCAACCACCGGTCGAACTCACGTGGCACGGCGGCCGCAAGCCGGCGCAACTCGCCGACCTCAAAGACGCTGCCGGCCAGCCGCTGGGCTGGGGCAGCGGCCAGTTGTTCATCGGCTCGCGGGGCATGATTGTCTCCGACTACGGCCGCCATCTGCTGCTGCCGGTGGATCAGTTCAAGGATTTCAAACGGCCCGAACCCTACATTCCCAAGTCCATCGGCCATCACGCGGAATGGATTCACGCGATCAAGAATGGCGGGCCGACCACCTGCGACTTCGCCTACTCGGGTCCGCTGACGGAAAGTGTGCTGCTCGGCAACCTCGCTTATCTGACCGGCGAGCGGCTGACTTTCGACGGCAAGACCGGCAAGCTGAAGAACGCTCCGCGCGCCTCGGCGATGCTGCACAAGGAGTATCGCCAAGGCTGGACGTTGTAGGCACCACTCGACGCGAAGCCTAAGGCCGCGTCAGCTCACGACATTCACCGGCCGGCCGGCGAGAAAAGCGCGGACGTTTTCCACCGCGATTCGCAGCAGTCGCGCCCGGGCCGCCCGTGTGGCCCACGCGATGTGCGGCGTGATGAGGCAGTTCTTCGCGGTGAGCAACGGATTGCCAACCGCCGGTGGTTCGACGGATAGCACGTCGAGCGCGGCCCCGGCCAGGCGATCCGCGTTGAGGGCGGCGGCGAGCGCCGGTTCGTCGATCAACGGACCCCGGCTGGTGTTCAGCAGAAACGCGGTGGGCTTCATCAACGCAAGGCGTTCGGCGTTCACCAGCTTGTGCGTCTCAGGCGTCAGCGGACAGTGCAGGCTCACCATGTCGCTGGTGCGAAACAATTCCTCAATCGCCACGGCCCGCACCCCGTGGGGCTGGTCGGATTGTTGCGAGCGCGTCGCGGTCTGGACATTCATGCCAAAGGCGAGCGCCAGTTCCGCCACCGCCCGGCCGATGCGACCAAAGCCCACAATGCCCAAGGTGAGGTCTTCCAGCTCGATCAACGGCCGTTCCCAGAAACACCAGTCCACATTCGCGGACCACGCGCCCTCCGCCACGCGCCGGCTGTGATGCCCGACGTGTTGCGTGAGTTCCAGCAGGAGCGCGAAGGTCATTTGCGCCACCGAACGCGTGCCGTAAGTCGGGACGTTCGTGACCACGATGCCCCGCTCGCGGGCCGCCTCCACTTCAACGACGTTGTAACCGGTCGCGGTCACGCCGATGTACTTCAGCTTGGGCAACTCCGCGAAGCTCGCCCGCCGCAGCGGGGCTTTGTTCGTGATGAGGATGTCCGCGTACTTGGCGCGGGCGTGAAGCTGTTCCGGCGCGGTGCGATCGTGGATGTCGCACGGGGCCAGTGCGCGTAGTGCATCCCAGCTCAGATCGCCGGGGTTCAACGTGTGGCCGTCGAGGACAACGATGTTCATGCGGTCGGTTCGGTCTGCGGGTGATGAAGTGGTGTGAACAGTCTCATGCCTCCCGCGTCGGTGGAGGCGGCTCGACCCACTGCTGCCGGGCGGCCAGCTTCACCGCCCAGCGCCGGCCTTTGACGAACAGGATCAGGCCAATCACGAACGGCAAGATGGCATTGAACAAGTGGCTCAATTTGTCCGGCTCCATCCAATCGGCAAGTGAGTTGGTGGCCGTGTACATGAGATGCAAAAAGGTTAATACGCCAGCCAGGTTGGCAACCATCTGGTAGAGACCGAGGCCAATAAAGGCGATGGAGTAGCAGTCAGCGAGACTCAGCGAATCCAGCGAGACCTCCAGCGCAGCCGCCTGGGTTACCAAACGGGCGAGTGGCAGGGCGCGCACCCACAACAGAACCGCAGCAACCAGCAGCATGACCATGACAAAGACCAGCAACCAGAAATACAGCCGGCGTTCGTCGGAAGCTTGAACGAGCAATTCCGGCCAAAAGACCAGCCACATGGGGATCATTTGGATCACCGACAGGACCAAGTTCAACGCCAACAGGCGCAACATGACCACGACGATGCTTTGCAGGTTCATGCTGGATTCCAGTTGCCGACGAGCGTGCCAGTTCGCGCCGCCATTTCAATACTTCGCCGCCGCGCCGGTGCTCTTCGCCAGGCCCAGCGCGCTGGTGACTTCGTGTGCCTTGCCGAGCATGAAGCCCGCGTCGCTGCCGAGCGCGATGAATTGAAAGCCTTCCGCCGCGCGTTGTTTCGCCGCTTCCTGCGAGATGACGTGGATGCCCACCGGCACGCGATGTAGCTGGCAGAGCTCCCGCACGCGGTTCACCGCCACGACAAATTCGGTGTGCTCGCTCTCGAACGCCGGCATCCGCCCCAACGAGTTCAACAAATCGTTCGGCCCGATGAACACCGCGTCGATGCCTGGCGTGGTGATGATCGCCTCCGCGTTGGTGACGGCGTCCACGTGCTCGATCATGACGACGACCAGGATCTCGTCATTCGCGCGCTGGCGGTACGTCGCCTGATCGGTGTCGAAGTTGGCGGCATTCAACTGACCGCCGACCGAGCGTCGGCCCAACGGGGGGAAACGCGCGGCCGCCACCGCCGCCTCGGCTTCGGCGCGCGAGTTGACCATCGGGACGATCACGCCCCACGCGCCGGTGTCGAGCACGCGCTTGATGTTCTCGACCGAATTCACCGGCACGCGCGCCAGCGGCACGCAACCGCCGGCGGCGATCATGGCGTAACTCAACGCGGCCGTCTCGAAGGTGGTCGGGGTGTGCTCCTGCTCGACGGTGATCCAGTCGAAGCCGCTGGTGGCCAGCAGCCGTGCGGCGACCGGATCGGGCAGCGTCAACCAGGTGCCAAAAGTGGTTTCGCCCTGTTGCAAACGATGACGGACTAAGTTGGTCTTCATGGGTATTTCAAGCCAGCCTGGCCCGCAGTGAGGGGCTCGTCAGCACTTCGGGATTGAGCACAAATTGCGGCCGCCGACCCGCCATCAAGTCCAGCACCGCCGCCGCCGCGACGTCGCTGATGCGCCGGCCGTTGTCGGTGGTGAGCGAGGCGAGGTGCGGTGTCAGCAGGACATTCTGCGCGGTGCGCAGCGGATGAAAACGCGTGAGCGGTTCGATGCAAAACGCATCCAGCGCGGCACCGGCGAGCTGGCCTTTGTTCAAAGCGTGCGCGAGCGCGGCTTCATCGACCAGCGCGCCGCGGGCGGTGTTGATCAGGAAGGCGGTTGGTTTCATCAACCGAAGCTGCTCCGCGCCGATCAGGCCCCGGCTTTGTTCCGTCACGGCGGCGTGCAGGCTGACAAAGTCGGACTCCGCCAGCAGTTTTTCCAAGGGCACATATTCCACGCCCAGCCGCAGCGCCTCGGGTTTGGGTCGGAGGTCGCTGGCGAGCAATCGCAAGTTGAAACCCTGCGCGCGCCGTGCGACGGCCAGGCCGATGCGTCCGCAACCTACCAGTCCGAGCGTTTTGCCATGCACGTCCGCACCCCATTCGGGCAGCCAGTCGCCCTGCCGCATCGCCGCGTGGCTCGTGTGAATCCTGCGCGCGACACCCAGCAACAGCGCGAAGGCGAGATCCGCCACCGTCTCATCCAGCACGCCGGGCGTGTTGGTCACGATGACCCCGTTCCGCGTGGCGGCGGCCAGGTCCACCGCGTCAAATCCCACGCCCCAGCGCGCCACCAGTTGCAACTTTGGCAAGGCCGCGAACACCGCGTCGTCGAACACATCCAGCGCCGCAATCACCGCCTCGGCTTCGGCCAGCGCGGTGATCAGCGTGTCGCCTTTCAGCGGGCCGGTCGCGGTGGTGTGGGTGAGCGCGCAGCCGGCGTCCCGCAGCTTGTGAATCGCCTCGTCGCCGGTCTGGGCAAACGGGGGACAGGTGGATACTACGCGCCAGCTCATGAGCAGTGGTGCGCGAGTCTAGTCGCCGCAAATTGTCACGCAAGCCATGTCAACTTTTTCAACCGAAGAAAATTTTCGCCGCCGGGCCGATTGCGGTTGGCAGCGTGGAAAACCCGGCGTTAGTTTGGCGCGCGAACGGTGGTTCACTTTGCGGCCCAACCGCCGATAACAATTTACGATGTTCAGCAGCGAAAAAGTTTTGCGATGCGAGCCGGCCGAGTTGCTCGGCGACTGGCATCCACTCGTGTCGCAACTCGGCTCCACCGAGGGGTTGGTGGAGTTCGCGGCCGTCGCGAATCTGCTGCGCGTCGGCGCGATCGAACACGAGACCGGGCTGCGCGAGTTCTTGAAGCGCTACACCAGCGAACTGTTGGTGCCGCACGAACTGCCCGCGATCCAGCGCGCCTACCATCATGCCCACGGCAATGAGCTGCGGGAGTTGATTGTGTTCGACAACGAACAAGGGCTCAGCCAGGCGCTGCGTGATTTTGCCTCCGCTAGCCGCCGCGTCGGCCAGGAACAACTGCGCCGGTTGAAACCGCTCCGCGATCAACGGTTCATCCAGCGCTACCTGCTCGCCGTGGATGAAGGCCGTGCCGACGCCTGGCATACCCTGGTCTATGGCGTGACGCTGTCGGTGTATTCGTTGCCGCTCCGGCAGGGGTTGCTGCACTACGGGGCCGAGACGTTGCGCGGTTTCGTGCAACTCGCCTGCCGGTCGGTCATCGTTTCCGAAGTCGTGCTCCGGCAAATGCTCGACGAACGCTTCGCCGAACTCGTCGGAGCGGTGGAGCAGTTGCTGCCGGCCGGGAACGGGGAGTTTCTGCGGGCGGTGTAATACTTGCCCTTTGCCGTCCGCGACGCGCGCTGCTACCTTGCCGGTATGTCACAAGCCATCATGGACCCGGCGGAGGTGCGGCGGTTCGCCGAGGAGTTGAAACGCTTCAACCAGGATCTCCAGAACCGCCTGTCGCTGCTCCACGCCCGATTCTCGGCGCTGGGCGACACTTGGCAGGATCAGGAGCACGCGAAATTCGCCGAGGAATTCCGCTCGACCATGAAAGCGCTGAACAAGTTTGTGGAAATTTCCGGCCAGCACGGCCCGTATCTCCTGCGCAAGGCGCGGAAGATCGAGGAATACTTGCAACAGAGGTAGGCCTCATCGTAATGCGTAATCCGTAATGCGTGGAGACACTCCCGAGTTGAGCGGAATCGCCCGCTCGTCACGCATCACGCGCTTCTCGCCACTTACTGTGGCGTCAGCTTGTAAACCTTCCCGCTTGATCCGACCGGCCCTTGCAGGCCGTCGCGTTCGTTAACGAGCACGTAGAGTTCACCGGAGTTGTCTTCGCCGAACGCCGTGATGTTACCCTTGATCTTGCCGGTGGGAAATCCCTCGAGCGCGAGCTTCTCCGTCTTCCAGGGTGACGAGCCGTCAGCGGACGGCGTCGCGACCAGCATCTGGCCACCACGGATCGCCACGTTACCCGTCCAGTCGGAGAACACGTACTTGCCAGCCAACGTCGGCAGGGCCTTGCCCCGATACACGTAGCCACCCGTGATGCTGATGCCGAACGCCTCGGGGTCGCGCGGGTAGCGGTTCGAGTTTTTGTAGGTGATGACCGGGTCCAGCAGCGGCTCGCCCTTGAAGCCGACCTTGGTGTTGGTCTCCTTCGGATTGCGCGCGTCACGGGGGTTGAAATCGATGAAGCCTTCGCGGATGAACCAGCCGTAATTGCCGCCCTTCTCAATGATGTTCACCTCTTCATACAGGGTCTGGCCGACGTCCGCCGCGAAGAGCTGACGCTGCCCGCCGCGATCAAACGAGATGCGCCAGGGATTGCGCAGGCCGTAGGCGTAAATCTCCGGCAAGCCGCCCCCGTTGACGAACGGATTGTCGGACGGCACCGCGTAAGGCTTGCCGCCGGCCTGCCGGTCCACGTCGATGCGGAGAATCTTGCCGAGAAAGGTCGCGGTGTTCTGGCCGTTGCCCAGCTCCGCGTTGTAGCGCTTCTCGGTGTCGTCCGCGCGCCCGCCGTCGCCGCTGGCGATATAGAGGAAGCCGTCCGGCCCGAAAGCCATGTCACCGCCGTTGTGATTGAAGAACGGTTGATCAAATTCCAGCAACACGCGCTCGCTGGTGAGATCACCCCTGGCCGCCTTCGGGTCGGCCTTGAACTCCGACACGCGCGTGCGGTGATCCCAGTCGGCCGGCGTCGAGTCATTTTTCGGCACGCTGAGATACAGGTAGAACTTGCCGTTGTCGGTGAACTTCGGATGCAGCGCCAGCCCGAGCAAGCCCCGCTCGTCAAAGCCCTGGTTCAACTTCGCCAGCTTCGAGGTCACGTCGAGGAAGAGATCGCCACGGACTTTGCCGTCTTTCCCGATGACGTGAATCGTCCCAACCTGATCGGCGAGCAACAGGCGGCCGGAGCCGTCGGGCAACTCGACCAGGGCGGTCGGGGCCGTGAAGCCTTCGGCGTGGAGCTTCAAAACCGGAGCGGCCGAAGCGGTCCGGGGAAGTGCGAGGGTCGCGGTCAACGCGCCCAAGGCCAGCAGGGAAAAGACAGAAGTGCGCATAGAGGTATCGATTTGCCGCTCATTCATAAGTGAGGTTGGCGGAATGACAAGGCTGGAATGACTGACACGCAACCCATCCAGCCTGCGTGCCGCCGTGTCTCGCGCCGGCAGGGACCAGTTGTGCTCCCAATGCTGGCTTGAACCTTCGCCGCCCGGCTGCCACCGTCCCACCATGCCCGGCGACGTGACCCAGTTGTTGATTGCGATTGACTCCGGCGACCCGAAGGCCACCGAGGAATTGCTGCCGCTGGTCTATGCGGAACTGCGCCGGCTCGCCGCCGCCAAAATGGCCCGCGAACAACCCGGCCAAACACTGCAACCGACCGCGCTCGTCCATGAAGCGTGGTTGCGGCTCGGCGGTGACGAGTCGCCGCGTTGGGAGAATCGCGCCCATTTCTTTGCCGCTGCCGCCGAGGCCATGCGGCGGATTTTGGTCGAACGCGCCCGCCGCCACCTTGCCGCCAAACGCGGCGGCGGGATCGAACTGCTGGACGTGGACGCCATCGAACTGCCCGCGCCGGTTGCCGACGACGACGGCTTGCTGCGCGTCAACGATGCCCTCGAAAAGCTGGCAACCCTTGATCCGCGCAAAGCCGAGTTGGTGAAGCTGCGTTACTTCGTCGGCCTGAACTTCGAGGACACCGCCGCCGCGCTGGGCATCGCCGTGCCCACTGCCAAGCAGTGGTGGGCCTACGCCCGGGCCTGGTTGACGGTCGAGCTGCATTCGGACGGGTGACGCTGAGCAGGGCTCAGCCCATCTGACCCTTTGGCGGATGCGTGTCCCAGGTGCGTCCGGATTCCGGCTCGACGTGGGTGAAGCCGGTGCCCGGCGGCGGGCTGGGAATGCGGATGAGATGGTTGCAACTTGGACATTGAATCTGCCGCCCGGCGAAACACGGGTCGCATTTCAACGGCTGGTCACAGTGGGAACAGTAGAATTTGAATTCGTTCATAGTCTTCACCCTCCATGCGCAGCCCGATCGCCAAAAGTATGTGGAAGATTGTTAATACTTTTTGGCGCTCGCTTGCGCATGTAGAAGCAAATGCACCAACCCCGGTCACCCATGCCATCACCCCAGGAACGCGAGTCCGCGTTGTTCGCCCTCGCCCTCGAGAAGCCCATCGCCGAACGGGCGATCTTCCTCCACGCCGTCTGTGGAGGTGATGGTGCTCTGCGCCAGCGCCTCGAAGTCCTGCTCGCGGCGCACGACCGACCGGACCCCGCGCTGGCGGCCGTTACCGTGGAGGCCCGCCCCACCATCAAGCTCGATCTCGCCGATGCGCCGGACGAAGCCGTGGGCCAGACGCTCGGGCGCTACAAACTGCTCGAGCGGGTCGGGGAGGGCGGCTGCGGCGTGGTGTATGTCGCCGAACAGACCGAGCCGGTGCGGCGACGGGTCGCCCTGAAGGTCATCAAGCTGGGCATGGACACCAAGCAGGTCGTCGCCCGGTTCGAGGCGG